>CALVIA010000051.1 GCA_944329255.1 uncultured Bacilli bacterium | reverse complement strand
ATGTGTAATAGATATAAATGTCCATCAAAACCAGATGAAGAAATTTCACTAGAAACAATAAAAAAATTACCAAAAATGTATTTTACTAATATAACAGGTGGAGAACCATTTATTAGAGAAGATTTACCTGAAATAGTAGAAGAGCTATATAAGAAATCCGATAGAATTGTAATATCTACAAATGGATTCTTCACCGATAGAATTATAGCTCTTGCTAAGAAATTTCCTAATATTGGCATTAGAATTTCTATTGAAGGATTAGAGCAAACAAATAATGAAATTCGTGGACTAAAAGACGGATATAAAAAGGGATATGAAACACTTAAAAAGCTAAGAGAAATGGGAATGAAGGATGTCGGATTTGGTATGACAGTTCAAGATAAAAATGCACCAGATTTAGTTCCTTTATATAACATTTCTAATGAGATGGGAATGGAATTTGCAACAGCATCACTTCATAATAGCTTTTATTTTGTAGAAGCTAAAAATATTATTCATGATAGACCTATGGTTGCTAAAAATTTTGAAAATTTAATAAATGAATTATTAAATTCTAACTCTCCTAAAAAATGGTTTAGAGCGTATTTTAATCACGGATTAATAAACTATATTTATGGTCAAAAAAGACTATTACCTTGTGATATGGCTTTTGATACATTCTTTATAGATCCTTATGGTGATGTAATGCCATGCAATGGAACAAAAGATAAAGAAGTAATGGGAAATTTAAATGAACAAACTTGGGACGAACTATGGAATTCAGAACAAGCTGAGAAAGTTCGTAACAAAGTTAGACATTGTGATAGACAATGTTGGATGATTGGCTCTGTTTCTCCTGCTATGCATAAATATATTTGGAAACCAGCTTGGTGGGTATTAATTCATAAACTAAAATTCTGGACTAAGAAAAAATATTCAATGTATGAAAATAAGATAGTAAGAGACTTAAGAGATGGAAAAGTAACAAAAGAAGAATTAGATAAGTGCTCAACATGTGATATGAATTGTATAGTAAACGATGGTTTATCAGATGCATCAAAAGAACAATTAAAAACTAAAACTGGTGAAGAAATAGTAGATGCAGATTTAGAGAAACAAATGAAAAAAGATTAGTAAAAAAATTTATTAAATTATATATAAAACTTACAAAGAATGTATAAAGTAGGTGAAAAAATGGATTTATCAGTAATTGTTCCCGTTTATAATACAGAGATAAAAATTTTAGAACAATGTATAAAAAGTATAATGAAATTAAAAAATATTAATTATGAACTTTTATTAATTGATGACGGATCAGAATCGGAAAATAGCATTGAATACGAAAATTTAATAAAAAATCTTAATTTAAAAAATATTAAATATATATATAAGGAAAATAGTGGAGTTAGTTCTGCAAGAAATTTAGGAGTAGAAAAAGCAAATGGCAGATTTGTAATGTTCGTAGATTCAGATGACACAATAATTGCAGATAATTTAAATAATAATATTCTTAATATAAATGCAAATGTTTTGATTTTTAATATGGTTTTACATAGTAGAAATAAAAAAGCAATTAGAAAAGAATTTGAGAATAAAAAAGGATATATCGATAAAATATCAATTTTTAAAGAGTACATTAAAAGAAATGCATTTCATGGTCCGTGTTCAAAGCTATATGATAGGGATTTTATAGAAAGAAATAATATAAAATTTGAAAAAAAAATAATACAAGGTGAAGATGCATTATTTAATCTTAACATACTAAATCATAATCCAGTTGTGTATTATACTGATATAGAATTATACAATTATTTTTATGATTATAAAAACACAGATAAAAGATGGGAAAATAATCCGTTCAAAATGACAGATAATTTAAAAACGTTATATACAAATGAGTTAGAAGTTTCAAAAAAATTAAATGAAGAGCAAAAAAATTATGTCTATCTTATAAAGAAAAAATACTTAGATGAAATTTTCAGAGCATGTATGATTATTTTACATTCAAAGGTATTATCAAACGATAAAAAGCTGAAAGTTGTTTTAAAATTAAAAGATTTTTTGCAACAATTAAAAATAGCAGAAGAAAGTAATAAAAAAATAAGACTTAAAAATACGTTAATAATACAAGAAAAGTGGAATATAATTAAATTTCTCGCATCAATAAGAAATATATATTTAAATATTATAAAAGGTAAAATATGGTGATTTTATGTATATATATATAATAGTTTTTTTAGTATCATGCTCTTTAATAGCTTTGTCTAATAAGATATCTAATAAATTTTTCAAAAAAATTATTGAAATAATAGCAGTACTTATTCCTTGTATATTAGCGGGACTTAGAGCATTATCGGTAGGTACAGATGTGCAAGTATATGTTGAGCCATTATTCAATTTGGCTAGCAAATCAGATAGCTTTTTAGATTACTTAAAAATGAGCTGGTATCGAGTATGGACATATAAATATGTTGCAGATTTTGAATTATTGTTTAACATAATGGTATATATAATAACTAAATTAACTCATAATATTCAGTGGATTCTATTTACTATTCAAATATTAATAATTTTCCCTATATATTATGGTATAAAGAAATTTAAGCAATTAAAAAATAAAGAATGGCTAGCAATGTTATGCTTTTATTTATTATTTTACAATATAAGTTATAATGCTATGCGTCAGTTTATAAGTATAGCAATATTATTTTGGGGAACGAGTTGCCTAATAAATGAAAAAAAAGGAGATAAAAAGTTTTTTCTATCACTTATTTTGGGCTATTTTTTTCACAAGTCGGCATTATTAGGAATTGTTATTTTTGTTATTTATAAAATTTTAAAGAAGAAATCAAAAACTAATCTTACTTTAACACTAGGAAATCATAAAATTTTAGTTAGAAAAATAGCTTTACTATTAATAATTTTCTTGTCTATTATATTTATTTTTAACTCATCAATTTTAATTAACATTTTAGAACTCATAGGATTGAATTACTATGTAGGTTATATAAATGGAAATGTATATTTTAGCATTGGTAAATTAATAAAATATGTACCTATTATCTTAATTATAATATTCGAATATAAACAACTTATAAAGAATGAGAATTCTTATTTCTATATTTTGATGTTTATTTTAGATATACTTATATCATATTTTTCAACTGTTAATATATACGCAGTAAGAATAAGCTATTTTTTTCAAATATTCAATATTATATTATTTCCAATATTAATTGGGACTACTAAATATCAATTAAATAAAATAATTAATTATGTCATAATATTATTATACTTAGGAACTTATTGGTATTACAATTTTGTAATTATGGGAGCAAATGAGACAATTCCATATTTACTATTTAAATAGAATGAAGTGATTATAATGAAAAGAGTTGGAATAATAACAATATGTGGAAATGATAATTTTGGAAATAAATTACAAAATTATGCATTATTAAAAAAAATTGATAAATTCGGGTTTGATGCGAGAACGATATGGATTGAAAATAGTTTTGAATCAAATAGTTTTAAGGCATTGTTAAAAAAAGTTAAACATGTAATTAATGATTATATAATAAATTATTCAAGAAATAAATTTTTTATTTATTTTACAAAAGAAAATTTAAAAATTTATAAAAAGAAACTTGTATTTAATGATGATTTAAAAAAAATTGAAAAAGATTTCTCATATTTCATTGTCGGAAGTGATCAAGTTTGGAACTATCAAATGGTTGGTAATTTTAAAACTTATTTTATGTTAAATGTTAATAGTAATAAAAATATTTCTTATGCAGCAAGTATAGGAACAAATGAAATTCCTGAATATTTAAACCCAACTTATATAAGTGGTTTTAATAATCTTAAATCTATATCAGTAAGAGAAGATAGAGGAAAAGAAATAGTAGAAGAATTAACAGGTAGAAAAGATGTAGAAGTATTAGTAGATCCTACTATGTTATTAACATCTGAAGAATGGGATAAAGTATCTAAAAAACCAAAAATGTTAAAAACTGATAAATATATTTTAAACTATTTCTTAGGAGAATTATCTGAAAAAAGAAAAAAAGAAATACAAAGAGTAGCACAAGAAAATGATTGTGAAATAATAAATATATTAGATAAGAATAGTCCGTTTTATGAATGTGGACCAAGTGAATTTATATATTTAGAAAAACACGCTTTTCTAATATGTACAGATTCATTCCATTCAAGTGTATTTGCAATTCTATATAATCGTCCATTTATTGTATTTGATAGAGAACAAAAAAATGTAGCAAATATGAACTCTAGATTAGAAACATTATTAAATAAATTTAAATTAGAAAATAGAAAATATAAAGATAAAATAACAAAAGAAAATCTAAATCATGATTATACAGAAGCCTATAAAATACTAGAAAAAGAAAGAATAAAAGCAGATAAATTTTTAAGAAAAGCACTTGATATTAAGGATAGTGATTAATAGTGAATAGTAGTGTAGAAAGAAAAAGTGGAGCAATTTTATCATATGTATCAATAATACTTAGTACATTAGTACAATTATTATATACTCCATTATTAATTAGAATGTTAGGACAAAGTGAATATGGATTATATTCACTTGTTTCATCAATAATTGGTTATTTAACAGTACTAGATTTGGGATTTGGAAACGCTATTATAGTCTATACTGCTAAATATAGAGCGCAAAAAAAATATGAAGAAGAAAAAAAATTACATGGAATGTTTTTTGTAGTTTATTGTCTAATAGGAGTATTGGCAGGTATAATCGGTATATTACTATACTTTTTAGTTCCAACAATATTCGGTGCAACAATGACATCTGTAGAATTAGAAAAAATGAAGATAATGATGCTAATACTTGCTTTCAATTTAGCAATGACTTTTATTTTTAGTATTTATTCTTCAATCATTAATGCATATGAAAAATTTACATTTCAAAAAATTATGTCAATCCTAAATACAATAATGAAACCATTATTAATGATTCCATTATTATTTTTAGGATATAAGTCAATTACAATGTGCGTTGTAATAACAATAGTAAACATAATTGTTCTTTTATCTAATTATTTCTATTGTAAAAAGAAATTAAATGTTAGTATTAAGTTTATGGGGTTCGATAAAGCTTTATTTAAAACTATATTCGGGTATTCATTTTTTATATTCTTAGGAGTTGTAGTTGATAAAATAAATTGGAGCGTTGATCAATTCGTTCTTGGAGCTGTATCAGGAACAATTGCTGTTTCAGTATATTCAGTAGCTAGTCAAATTAATACATTATTTGTCAATTTATCTACAGCAGTAAGTAGTGTATTATTACCCAAAATGAGTAAAATGGTTGCAAGTAAAGCAAGTAATGAAGAAATTACTAACGAGTTTATTAAAGTTGGACGTATTCAGTATTTAATTATATTCTTAATGGTAAGTGGACTAACATTATTTGGAAAAGAATTTATTATCTCTTGGGTTGGAAGTGAATACATAGATTCTTATTACATAGCATTAATACTAATTATTCCTTTATGTTTACCATTAATACAGAATTTAGGAGTAAGTATTATGCAAGCCAAAAACATGCATAAATTCAGATCTGTTCTATTAGCTATAATAGCATTAGCTAATATTGCAATTAGTATTCCTCTTGCAAAGATGTATGATGGTATAGGTAGTGCTATTGGAACTTCAATATCTTTAATAGTTGGAAATGTAATAATTCTTAATATCTATTATCATAAAAAAGTAGGAATAAATGTATTGAAATTCTGGAAAGAAATTCTTAAAATGACAATTCCATTTGTTATTCCAATTGCTATTATTTTAATAATAATGAATTTTATTGAAATACATGGATTCTTAAATTTAATCGCTTTTGGTGGAATTTATACCATTATATATGCTTTAATTTGCTATTTATTAGTTATGAATAGTTATGAGAAAAGTATTGTTAATAAGTTTTTAAAAAAATTACATTTGATGAGGTAGTAAATGGAAACAATAGTTGAAAAAAACAAATGTACAGGTTGTACAGCATGTATGAATATATGCCCAAAGAATGCTATTAGTATGGAAATCGATAATGAAGGATTTAAACATCCTGTTATAAATAAAGATAAATGTATTGATTGTGGATTATGTAAAAAAACATGTCCTGTTTTAAATACAACAAGCAATAAATCACTAAACAAGTCCTACGTAGCTTATAATAAAGATGAAGTATCTTGTAAAAACAAAGCATCATCAGGTAGCATTTTCGAATTAATAGCTAAACTAATATTAAATGAAAATGGAATAGTAATAGGGGCAGCATTTGATGAAAATAATAAATTAAATCATACTGCTATTGATAACATAAAAGATCTAGATAAATTAAAAGGCTCAAAATACTTACAAAGTAATTTAAATAATATATTTACTTATATAAAAGAAAATATAAAAAATAAAAAAATATTATTTGTTGGAACACCATGTCAAGTTGCTGGTTTAAAGTCATTTATAAAAAATGATTTTAATAATTTAATATGTCTAGACTTAGTATGCCACGGAGTACCAAGTCCAAAGTTATTCGAAAAATATATTAAAGAAATAGAAGATAAATATAATTCTCAAATAGTAGATTATAACTTTAGAGATAAAAAAACAGGATGGGATTCTTATTCTAATACAATAACATTTAAAGATAAAAAAGAAATATCTCAATTACAAAAAGATAACAATTATATGAAATTATTTTTATCAGATATTGCATTACGTGAGAGTTGTTTTGAATGTAATTTTAAATTAGGAAATAAATATTCTGATATAACACTAGGTGACTTTTGGGGAGTAGGAAAATACTATCCTGATATGTATAATAATCTTGGAGTATCAGCAGTTATAATAAATACTGAAAAAGGTCAAGAAATCTTCGAACAAATAAAAAATGATATAAAGTATAAAGAATGTAAATTAGAAGAAATAGTTTCCGGTAATCCTTCACTAAAAATATCAGGTAAATATCCTAAGAAAAGAAAAGAATT
>CALVIA010000050.1 GCA_944329255.1 uncultured Bacilli bacterium | reverse complement strand
ATCATATTTTTTAGTATATTTACTAGTTAATCCTCTAGTTATAGTAAAGGTATCATTTAAAAGACCACAAGGTGTATTGGCGTTACACTAACTCCTTGTCCAAATGATGTAGTTGCAAGTTCTACTGGACCTACTTTATCTAAGTTAAACAAAATTCCCGTTCCTTCTCCATTCAAATCAATTCCTGTTTTAGAACCAAATCCAAAATTAGTAATGTATTCAAACAACTTTTCTTTTCCAAGTTTTTGTCCCATTGTTACAAAACCAGGATTGCATGAATTTTCTACTACTTGTAAATAAGTTTGTGCTCCATGTCCTCCAGATTTCCAACATCTTATTTTTGCATTTTCCACATGAATACTTCCTGAATCATAATATGTGTCTTTATCTAAATCTACAATTTTTTCTTGTAATGATGCTGCTAATGTAATTATTTTAAAAGTTGAACCTGGTTCATATGTCATCCATATTGGTAAATTTCTATTTATTTGTTCTATTGTATAATCATTATAATTAGATGGTGAGAAATTGGGTCTTGATGACATTGCTAAAATTTCCCCATTGTTTGGATTCATTACTATTGCTAAAGCATTATCTGCTTTATATTTTATCATTACATTATCTAATTCTCTTTCAACTGATTTTTGAATATCTAAATTTACAGTTAATTGTAAATTCATTCCATCTTGTGGTTTTTCATATATTTCACTCATTTTTAATCTATTACCTTTTGCGTCACTAAAATATTTTATAGAACCATAATTTCCTGTCAAATATTCATCATATTGTAATTCAAGCCCACTTAATCCTTGATTATCTATTCCTACGTATCCAATCACATGTGATAATAATTTATCATAAGGATAATACCTTTTACTTTCTTTTAATAAATATACTCCATCATAATTAAGTTCATTTATTTTATCTGCTATTTCATAACTTAGTCTTCTTCCCTCTGGATGAACTCTTTCAATTGATGTTTTTTTTGATACATGTTTATACATTTCTTCATAGCTAACTCCTAATATTTCACTAATATCTCTTGCTACTTTTTCTTTATTTTTAATTTGATTGGGTATTAACACAAGTGATGTAGTAGTAATATTATCAGCTATTATTAAATTATTAATATCATATATAAGACCTCTGTTTGCCTCTATTGGTAAATTTCTACTCCATAAATCACTTGCCAAATCATTTAGTTTATTATATGAAAATAATTGTATATAACCAACTTTAACTATAATTAATATAAATAAAAATATTATTATTAAAAATATTATTTTTATTCTTTTATGCAATAATTTAAAAAACATATAATCACCATTTAATTATATGTTTTTTTTATTATATTTTTACTTTAGTTTTTTCTGTAATATTTTCATTTTTTGAAACAGATGATAATGAAACCAATAACTCATTTAAATCATTTTTTTCTATCAATTCACCTACTGTAGTTTCTTTTTCAAATTTATAATTAAGTTCTTCTTTGATTATTTCACACACTTTTGAAACAGTCTCTTTTTTTCCTATGGCTTCATCTTGCATAGCATAACATTTTGCTCGTATAGCTTGATAGTCTTCTTTTGCAGATGCTATTTCTAATGCAATTATTAAAGAATCATTGCTATTTCTACATTTTTCATTTAAAAGATAATCATAAACACATTTTGTTTGTACATATCCTGTTCCAGCCATTATAGCAGATATATAATATTTGCAATTTTCATCTTTTCTGATTTCATCATTTTCTATTAATCTTGTAGCATATTTTGCATGAAAGTCTTTATTATCTAGATATATTAATTTTACATACGATTCAATGTTTTCATCAAATGCTACACTTTCATTAAACAATATATTTCTTAAATATAACGATACTTTATCTTTAGCTTTTGCTACCATTTTTATTAACTCTTCACTATTTTCTTTTAATTTTGCATCTGTTATCAAACCAAATGCATATTTTGATGATAAATTACTATATCCACTTGACGCAGCTTTTATATATTTTAATTTTTTGTCATCATTCATATTTGATTTTAATGCTTTTATACTATATTTAAATATTTCATCCGAATCAATATTAATTATATATTCAACTATATTTTTTGGAAAAAAACATTTATTTATTATCTCATACATCTTTATTAATGCAATTCTTTCATTTGATGAACAATAAATTCTTTTTGCATCTGAATCTGAAATATTAATTAAATCTTTTAATTGTAATTTCTTTTCAAATAAAATAAAATATTTTTTTATTAATTCATTATCTCTTATATATCTTAATAAATCTTTTAAGCAACTATTTTTCATACTACTACCACCTTACTACTCATCCATGTTATCTTTCATCTTTACACTTATTATATCATCTTTTTTTATTTTTGTACCACTTTCTATACTTTGTTCATAAACAAATCCAGTACCTTCTATTTCAATATTAATGTTTGATAAATTACTGTATATAATTATTTCTTTTTTTGACCAATTATTAAAATCTGGTATAGTTAAATTTTCACCATTTGTAAGTAAATATATTTTTTCTGTTGTTTTTAAAATATTATTTTCCTTTGGATATTGATCTATAACTTTCTCTCCATCTCCAATTATTACTATATTTTCAAAATTTTTTTCTAATTCAGATTTTACTTTATCTACATCTTTATTTAAATAATTTCCAATTACATAACTTGATGCTTCATTATTTAATGATGGATTATATATTCCCCTATAATTTGAAATATCTTTTACAAGCCCTCTTACAATTGTTTTTAATCCTTGAGAAGAATCATATGGCCTTTTTAAAGCAACATAAATTATTACTTCTGGATCATCTTTTGGAAATATCCCAGCAAATGATCTTATGTAATGAAGCGTGTCAAAATAATATTTTCCTGTGCTCTCATCAACGTACTGTGCAGTTCCAGTTTTACCTATTAAATCGTATCCTTCCATTTTATATAATGCTCCAGTAGAATAATATAAATCATTATATATTACATCATACAATAAATCCTTTATTTGATCTGTGGTATTTTTAGAAACAACTTGTCCTATTTCTTCTCTTTGGCCTTGATACACTATTTCATTATTATAATCTAATATTTTATCAACTATATATGGTTTTAACATTACTCCATCATTAGCAATAGTTGTTAATGCTTGTATCATTTGAATAGGTGTAATTGTTATGCCTTGCCCAAATCCAGCATTAGCAATTTCTACTGGATATTTAAAATTTAAAGTCCCTGATAATTCTCCAGGTAACTCTATTCCTGTTTTACTACCAAAGCCAAATTTTTCAAAATATTTTTTTAATTCTTCTGCAGTAAAATAATTTTTTGTTAAATACGATATTCCAACGTTTGAAGAAAGAAGAAAACCTTCATCATATGTTATTGTTCCAAATCCATCCGGTTTCCAATCAAATATTTCGTTTTCACCTATTTTTATAGAACCAGATTCAAATGTATCGTTACCATCATATACCTTTTTTTCCATCGCAGCCATATATGTAAATGTTTTCATTGTACTTCCTGGTTCAAATGAAAATGAAACTAATGGATTTAAATAATTAGTCATATTTTTAATATTAGGATTAAATGACGGATAAGATGTACTTGCAAGTATTTTACCTGTTTTTGCATCTGCAACAACTGTTATAGCCCACTCTGGATCATAGTTTTCATACGCTTCTTTGGTATATTTTTCAGCAAAAAATTGAATATTACTGTCTATTGTTAAATATATATCAACACCATCTTTACTTTCTTTTACCTCTTCTCTTGTATTTGGTATTTTATATCCATTAACATCTTGTTGATAAATTGTAAATCCATCTTCTCCTTTTAACATATCATTATAATATGCTTCTATTCCCATTTCTCCAACCAATTCACCCGATTCTTTTGTAACTACATATCCCAAAATATATGATGCAAAATCATCATTTTGATAATATCTTTTATAAGATGCAGTAAAGGATATACCAGGTAAATTTAATTTCTCTATTTGTTCTTTTTTTAATTCGGTAATATCTCTTCCACCAGGTCCTAATTCTACTTGATATGCATTTCTATTTAATAATAATAATATAGCCTCTTCACTCATACCTATTATTGGAGATAATTCTTTGGCTGTTTTTTCTTTATCAATAACATGTTGTGGTGTCTTAAATCCTTCACTTCTTGTTTCTGAAAGATACGCTATTACTGTATATGAATTTACTGTTTGTGCTAATATATTTCCTGAACTATCATATATATTCCCTCTTTTGGCATAATTAGTTTTCTTTCTTGTATTTCTATTTGAAACAAATTCTTTCATGTTTATTCCATCTATTTCACTAGATAACGCTAAAACAGTAAGACGAGTTGCAACTACAACAAAAAAAAGAAGAACAAAAGCAATAATTAGTTTATTAAATTTAACCTTATTAACGTTTATTCTTCTTTTCATATATACACCTCTAATTATTTGATATAACTATAATATTATCACTATTATAACTCAATCCTTCATTTTCTGCAATAACATCAATGTTTGCTAAAGATTTTAATTCGTTTACTTTCATAGTCAAACTTTCATTAGAATTTTGTTTTGTTATAACTTCTCTTTTTAACTTTTCTACTTCCAAATTTACATTAGATAGTGCTGCTTTACTTAATACTATTGAAACTGGAAAAATAACTAACAAAATTGTACATATTTTTATCATCATTCTTTCAATTCTAAATAATTTAATTTTCTTTTTTCTTACCATAATCTCACCTTTTTATTCTTTTATTTTTTCAGCAATTCTTAAAGTAGCACTTCTACTTCTATTATTATTTTCCAACTCTTCTTTTGACGGAAGAATTTTATCAATTATTTTTAATTTTGGCAAATACTCATACGGAATATTTGGTAAACCCTTAAATACTTTATTAATCTCACTATTTCTTTTAAATATATCTTTGCATATTTTATCTTCTAGAGAATGAAATGTTATAACACATATTCTTCCATTTACATTAAGCATTTCTATAGCATCATTTAATGCTTTCTCAAAAACATCTAATTCCCTGTTAACTTCTATTCTTATAGCTTGAAAAACTCTTTTAGCAGGATGAGTTTCTCTTTTATATTTTTCTGGAACAGCAGATTTAATTATTTCAACAAGTTCTAATGTTGTTTCAATTGGTTTATTAGCTCTATATTCAACAATTTTTCTTGCAATACTTTTAGAATATCTTTCTTCTCCATATCTATAAAAAATTGTTATTAAATTACTTTCAGAATAATTATTTACAACCTCGAAAGCTGATATCTTATTTGTTTTATCCATTCTCATATCTAATCTTGCATCTTGATGATAACTAAATCCCCTTTCTTTTGTATCTAATTGAGGACTAGAAACACCTAAATCAAATAATATTCCATCAACTTTAGTTATACCTCTTTTTTGTAATTCTTCTTTTAAATTTTCAAAATTTGATTTTATAATTTCAAAATTATTACTTATTTTACTTAATTTTTTTTGGCTATATTCTATTGCTGTTTCATCTTGATCAAAGGCATAAAGCCAACCCTTTTTATTCTTTTTGAGGATTTTTCCACTATGACCTGCATAACCAAGTGTACAATCTACATATATTAATCCATCTTTAATATTTAATCCATCAATAGCTTCATTTAATAAAACACTTATATGCATACTAAACCTCAAATAAATTTTCTGCTATATCAGAAACATTTGTTAAACTATCTTTTAAATATGAATTAAATTTATCTAAAGACCATATTTCTATTCGATCATTAACTCCTATAATTACACACTCTTTTGATAAGTCTGCATAATCAATAAGTGGAGATGTGATATTAATTCGACCTTGTTTATCGAATTCACATACTGTGGCTGCTGATAAAAAGAATCTTTGAAATGATCTTACATCTTTTTTTGTAAATGACAATTCATTTAATTTGCTTGTTATTTTTAACCATGTCTCTTTAGGATAAACAAATAAACATGAATCTATTCCCCTTGTTACAACAAAAGATTCTCCTAAATCAAATCTAAATTTTGAAGGCATTATGAGTCTACCTTTTTCATCAATATTGTGATGATATTCACCCATAAACATAAATATCCCCCACTTTCTACCACTTTCATCCACCGTCTACCACTATAATACTACTTTATTTAAAAAATAACAATACCATAAAGGAATATAAAGTAATATTTTTTTCGACTTTACACATTAAATGTAAAATTTATACACCACCCTTTTCTCCCTTTAATCTAATAATTATTTTTCTTAAAAAATCTACTGGTACTACTGTGAATGCAAGTCCAATTGTAATTATTAACTCTTTTAATGTTAGGCCTGATGTTCTAAATACTGTGCCCCCATAATAAATCATAAATAATTGAATTATAATTATTAATGAAATTATTAATATAAATACTTTGTTTTTTGACAAATTTGATAAAATATTTAACCTGTGTGTTCTTGCATTAAATGAATTAAATACATCAATAAAAATTAGTAAAGCAAAAAACGCTGTCATAAAATATTGATTAGTACCACTTTTTCTATATAATTCATAAAATATGGGAAGTTTTAAAAATAATATACATAATATTGATGAATATATACCTGTAAATAATATTTCATTTATCATATATTTGTTAATTATTGGTTCTTTTTTATTTTTAGGTTTTTCATACATGTATTCTATTAATGCAGGTTCAAAACTAAATGCTAAACCTGCTAAAGTATCCATAACCATGTTTATCCATAACATTTGAATAACTGTAACTGGTGTATTTATTCCTATAAATGGTCCGATTATCGAAAGAGAAAGTGCACACAAATTTGCTGTTAGCTGTAAAATTATAAATTTTCTAATACTTTTAAATATAGTTCTTCCATATAATATTGCTTTTGATATAGATATAAAATTATCATCTAGTATAACAATATCACTAGCTTCTTTTGCAATTTCAGTACCGCTACCCATTGCAAAACCAACATCAGCTTTTTTTAAAGCGGGTGCATCATTAACACCGTCTCCAGTCATTCCAACTACATATCCCATTTCTTCCGCAATTTTAACTAATTTGCTTTTATCTTGTGGTAAGCTT
>CALVIA010000049.1 GCA_944329255.1 uncultured Bacilli bacterium | reverse complement strand
ATATACTATTAAATGATGGTTTTTATGGAGGAACATATCCAAGTGAATGTTATGGAGGACAAAATAATACAACAAAAGAATGTCCAACAGCAACAATTAATTCAACATTAAAAAATATGGTAGATGAGAATGCAATATGGTACTTGGGAGGACAAGGATATAGTAATCCAAGTACACCTCCATATGGTTTACCAACACTAGATTCATATAATAACGAAAGAGGAACAAAAGTATATAGTGGATATACTGATATAGCTAAAACAAAATGGAATGGACCAGTTGGATTAATATATCCAAGTGATTATGGATATGCAAGTACAGATAGTGAATGTAGAAGTGATTTAAGAGCAGGAGCTACATATATTGATGGGAATTATGATTATAGTAATGCAAAATGCAAAAATAACAATTGGTTACATAAAAGCAGCTACTATTGGACAATGTCGCCTGACTCTGGTAATAGCCGCAATGTGTTCAGTGTGAGCAGCAGTGGGAGTGCGAACTTCAGCAATGCGTACAATGCTAATGGGGTTTGGCCGGCCATATATCTAAAATCTAATATCCTAATAGAAAGTGGAGACGGAAGTAGTAGTAATCCATATATATTAAAAGCAAGCTAAAAATTATGGTTAACCTAAAAACGCGACCTAGGTGGGTAGGGACCCAGCGGGAGCGAGGTAATTTGGAAAAATGAAGTATAATAGATATAAAATATTAAAGATGAGAAATAAAAGAAGTGTTATTTTACTTTTATCGAAAGATAAATATATATCTTATGAAAGAGATAAAAGAATACTTGGATATATAAATTTTAATAATAATTTATGTGAACTAGATAAAAGAAATATAAATTATGTAGTGTTAGATAATTTAAATATAATTGAAGATAAAAAATATGATTGTAATAATTATATGAAATATTTAAAATTAAGTTATCTAAAGGATATTTTATTAAAGTTGGAATAACTAAATTAAATATATAGTTATTTAGGGTAAACTTATTTAAGTCGCCTAACTCTGGTAATAGCAACAATGTGTTCAATGTGAACAGCAGTGGGAATGCGAACAACAACAATGCGTACAATGCTAATGGGGTTTGGCCGGCCTTAGTAGCTCTTATATAGTTAGTATATATAGGTTTAATTACTTATATATGAATACATTTAAGAACAAAGTTTATCCTTGAGTTATCTCTAAATTGAATATAGGGACGAAAAGGCATACGTGCAAATATCTATAAGCCCTATAAATCTAATGTAAGTGCTAGTAAAGACTTATGTTTTTACTAGTGCTTTTATTTTATTATAAAGGAGTATTATGAGTAGTATAGTATTAAGAAAAAGTGGTGGGTTTTATGTTGTATTTGGTGATGATTCAATTATATTTTATTATTTATTTAAATATAAGATTGTTGGAGATAAGGTGGGTTTTCCAATAAAAAGTATAGATAAAGTATTAAATAAATTAAGTGAATGTAAAATTAATTATAAAATAATTAATTCAGATGTTAATGTTAATTTTAAATTAAAGAATAATTATAATAAGTATTTAGACTTGGGTAAAAAGAAATATAGTTTAGATTATAGAATTAATAGTATAATTAATAAATTAGAATTATTAAATGAAAAAGATATTGATAAAATTATTAGTTTTATAGAAGGTGTGTATGAATGAGAGATTTTTAGTAGTTAAATATATAAAGGAATTTATATTTAGTATTGAAAATTTATTAATTAATTTACCAAGAAAAGAATTATTAGTTAAAAATAGAATTATGAACGATTTATATGATATATTAGAATTTATTTATATTGCTAATTTAAGTAAAGATAAAAACATTAAAATAAGTATCATAGGTAAATTAAGTATGTTAGATTTTTATTTTGAAAGATTATATAAATTAAATATTATAAGTGAAAAAGTATGTATGAAAAAATGTAGAGAATTAGATTGTATAAGTAAAATGGTATATAGTTGGTTGAAAAATGAGAGTTAATTATAATGATTTATTAAATATATATGATAATTATATTTATAAAAATTGTAAAAATAAAAGAAAATTATATATGTTTGAAAAATTTAAAATGATAAATTTAACTAATTTATGTGAACTAGTAAATAATGATAATTATAATATTTTAAAATATAATATATTTTTAATTAAATATCCTAAATATAGAGTAGTTATGAGTTTAAATATAAGTGATAAAATAATTAATCATTATGTAACATTAAATATATTAATACCTAAATTAAGTAAGTATCTTGATATTAGAAATATTGCTACAAGAAAGGGTAGGGGTACTAGTTATGGGATTAAATTATTAAAAAAATATTTAAATATTAATAAAAAATATGGTAAGTTTTATATATTAAAATTAGATATAAGTAAGTATTTTTATAATATAGATCATAATGTATTAAAGGATTTAATAAAAGATAAGATGAATGCTGATGAATTTAATATTATATCAACTATAATTAATAGTACAAATTACGATTATATTAATAAAAGTATTAGTAGTTTAATAAACAATGAATTAAAGTATAAAAATAGATGTTATGAATTAAATAGTATTCCATTGTATAAATATAATAAGGGATTACCAATTGGTAATATGACTAGTCAATTTTTAGCTATTTTTTATCTTTATAAACTTGATTATTATATAGTAAATTATATATCTAAGTATATGATTAGATATATGGATGATTATGTAATTATTCATAATGATAAAAAATATTTATTTAATTGCATTAATAAAATTGAATATATTTTAGAAAATAAATATAAGTTAAAATTAAATAAAAACAAATGTAAAATATATGATAGTGTTAATGGGTTTGATTTTTTAGGTAGAAAATTTAAAGTAATTAATGATAAAATTATTTGTTATATGTCAAATAAAACTTATAGAAATATAAAGAAAAGAATTAGATTTGTTAGTAATTGTTACAAATTTGATAAATATTTTTCTTCAATAAGTAATTATAATGTTTTTTATAATATAAAAAAATATATTAATTTTTATAATAAGTAGACATAAATTAATATAAATTTATTGTAATCATTATTTCTTTAATGTATAATAGGTGTATTATTTCACATTGAAAAGAGATAGTAATAAATGATTTATTTATAGAGAGTTAGTGGCTGGTGGAAACTAATATTAATAGTTTATGAATTAGACTTGGAGTGAAATCGGGTATTCCGTTATAATATTAAGTGCATAGAATCTATGAACTAAGGTGGTACCGTTCTTATGAACCCTTAGATTTATAGATTTTTTTATTGGAGGATTTATGTATAATTTTAAAGAAATTGAAAAAAAATGGCAAAAATTTTGGAATGATAATGATTGTTTTAAAGCATCTGATGATTTTTCTAAGAAAAAATTTTATGGTTTAGTTGAATTTCCTTATCCTAGTGGGGCTGGTATGCATGTGGGGCATGTTAAGGCATATGGAGGACTTGAAGTTATTGCAAGAAAAAGAAGAATGGAAGGGTATAATGTATTATTTCCTATTGGATATGATGCTTTTGGGCTTCCTACAGAAAATTATGCTATAAAAACTAATACTCATCCTAGAATAGTTACTGATAATAATATAAAAAAGTTTGCTCTTCAATTAAATAAAGTGGGTTTTTCTTTTGATTGGAGTAGGTGTATTGATACTACAGATGTTAATTATTATAAGTGGACTCAGTGGATTTTTCTTAAAATGTACGAAAAAGGACTTGTTTTTAGAGATAAAGCTTATGTTAATTATTGTCCTAGTTGTAAAGTGGTTCTTTCTAATGAAGATAGTCAGGGTGGTAAATGTGATATTTGTCATAGTGATATTATTCAGAAGGAAAAAGTTGTTTGGTATTTAAGAATTACTGAATATGCGGATAAATTGTTAGATGGGTTAAAGGAAGTTGATTATTTACCTAATATTAAATTACAACAAGAAAATTGGATTGGAAAGAGTACTGGTGCTTTTGTTAATTTTAATATAAAGGAAGTAAATGAATTATTAAGAATATATACAACAAGGCCTGATACATTATTTGGTGTTACTTTTATGGTTGTGGCTCCTGAACATCCTATTATAGATAAGTATAAGGATAGGATAAAAAATATGGATGATATAATATTATATAGGGAATATGCAAGCAAAAAAACTGAATTTGAAAGAGTTCAACTTGTTAAGGATAAAACAGGTGTTAGAATAGTAGGGTTAACTGCTATAAATCCGGTTAATAATAAGGAAATACCTATTTATATATCAGATTATGTTATGATGGGATATGGTACTGGTGCAATCATGGCTGTGCCTGCTCATGATGATAGAGATTATGATTTTGCAAAAAAATTTAATATTGATATTATACCTGTTATTTCAGGTGGTAATGGTGACTCTGCATATACTGCTGATGGCGTAATGATTAATTCTGATTTTTTAAATGGAATTAATAATAAAAAAGATGCAATTGAAAAAATGATTGATTTTTTAACTAAAAACAAAATTGGTGAAAAGGGTGTTCAATATAAAATGAAGGATTGGGCATTTAATAGACAAAGATATTGGGGGGAACCAATTCCAATAATACATTGTGATAAATGTGGTATTGTTCCTGTTCCTTATGAGGAACTTCCATTAGTATTGCCTGATGTAACTGATTTTGAACCGGGAACAGATGGAGAGAGTCCTTTAGCTAAAATTGATTCTTTTGTGAATTGTAAATGTCCAAAATGTGGTAGTAGTGCAAAAAGAGAAACAGATACAATGCCTCAATGGGCAGGATCTTCATGGTATTTCTTAAGATATATTGATCCATCAAATGATAAGGAATTTGCTAATTACGATAAATTAAAATACTTTATGCCTGTTGATTGGTATAATGGTGGAATGGAACATGTAACAAGACACCTTATTTATTCTAGATTTTGGTATAAATTTTTATATGATTTAAATCTTGTTCCTACAAGCGAGCCATATATGAAAAGAACTGCTCAGGGATTAGTATTAGGACCTGATGGTGAAAAAATGAGTAAATCTAAAGGGAATGTTATTGATCCTCTTGAAATAATTGATGAATATGGTGCTGATACTTTGAGATGTTATATATTATTTATGGGGGATTATGGTGTTGAATGTCCATGGAATGATGATGCAATAAAAGGTGTTAATAGATTCTTAGATAGGGTTTATAATTTAAAAGAAAAGGTTATTCGAGGAGATATTTCAAAACAATTAGAAGTACCTATTAATAAGTGCATAAAAAAGGTATCAAATGATATTGAAAATATGAAATTTAATACTGCAATAGCTGAACTTATGAAAATAGTTAATTTATATTATGATGTTGATAAAATAACTTCTTCGGAATACGAAATTTTATTGAAATTATTATATCCTTTTGCACCACATATTTGTGAGGAATTGAATGAAATGGTACTTAATAATACTTCGTTAGTATATTCATCATGGCCATCTTTTGATGAAAATAAAACTTTAGATACTACTTTTGAAATGGTTATTCAAGTAAATGGTAAGTTAAGAGATAAAGTTTGTGTTAATTTTGATATAACTGACGATAATATGAAGGAAATTGCACTTAATAGTGAAAATGTTTTGAAATATATTTCAGGTAAAGATATTGTAAAAATAATTGTTGTTCCTAAAAAATTGGTTAATATAGTTGTAAAATAAAATGATTAATATAGTTTTATATGAACCTGAAATACCACAAAATACTGGTAATATAATGAGAACTTGTGTTGCTACTAATTGTAAACTTCACTTGATAAAACCATTTGGATTTAAATTAGATGATAAACATTTAAAAAGAAGTGGTGTTAATTATATTGATAAATTAAATTATGAAATTTACGAAAATTATGATGATTTTAAAAGTAAAAATAATGGTAAATATTACTTTTTAACAAGATATGGTAATAAACCTCATACTTCTTTTGATTATAGCGATATAAATGAAAACATTTATTTAATATTTGGAAAGGAAAGTACAGGTATTCCTAAACAAATTCTAAGAGATGATTTATATCATTGTATGAGAATTCCTATGACTGGTAATGTAAGAGCTCTTAATGTTTCTAATTCTGTTGCAATTGTTGTTTATGAGGTTTTAAGACAACAAAATTTTAATGGATTATTGCAATATGAGCCATTTAAAGGAGAAGATTATTTATTAAAATAAGAAAAGGTAACATACATATACCTTTTTTTATTTTTTGTATTTACTATGAGATAATTTCATGTTATTATATTAAATAGAATAGGAAAAATAAGGAGAGATAAAAATGGGAAATTTAAGTTTTAAATTAAAAAAGTTTTTGCAAAATAAAAATACTGTTACTATTATAGGTACTATTTTAATTATTGCAATATTATACCTTGGATATAATTGGAGAATTCAACAAGCAACTAATCCTGTTACAGTTCCTGTTGCTAATCAAACAATTCAGCCAAGAACAAAAATCACAGAAGATATGATTGATTATGTAGAGGTCTTACCATCTATGATAAATAGGGATACTATAAGAGATATTAAGTACATTGTAGGCAAATGGTCAAACTATAATACTTTAATACCACAAGGTAGTTTATTTTATAATTCTACTGTTGTTTCATCTGAAGAACTTCCTGATTCAGCATTTGTTTCAATTCCAGATGGATATGTTGCATTTAATTTACCTGTTTCAAATACAACTACATATGGAAATTCAATTTTTCCAAATAATTACATAGATATTTATGTAAAAGTGTTAAATGAAGATGGAAAACCTTCTGTTGGAAAATTAATTGAGAATGTAAAAATCTTAGCTGTAAAAGATAAAAATGGTAGACATGTATTTGAAAATACTGAGGAAGATAGAACACCTGCAATGATTATTTTTGCTGTTCCAGAAGAGATTCATTTATTGTTAAGAAAAGCAACTTATTTATCTAATATTAGGGAAATTGCTGCTGAAATAATTCCAGTACCAACTACAGAATCTTATAGTGCAGAACCTGGTACAGTTAGTATTGCAAATACTGCTCTTAAAAATTTTATAGAGTTAAACTCAGGTTCATTTAGTGAAGATGATCAACCTCCTATATATAATCCAGGTGATGAACAATAATTAATAAGGTGTTGATATATCATGGATAATATGTTTAATAATGTTGATTTTGGTCCATTACAAAAGTATTTAGAAGAAGATGATATAACAGACGTTTCTTATAGTAATGGTGGACA
>CALVIA010000048.1 GCA_944329255.1 uncultured Bacilli bacterium | reverse complement strand
AAACATTTTAACAATGTAACATTTTCGCTTAGAATTAGCTATTAAAGTTTGTAACATTTTCGCTTAGAATTCACATTTAATGAGTTTTTTTTGTTTAAATATTAATAATATTTATATTTTATGTTAAAATAAATTTGGTGATTAGCATGTCAAAAATAAAAATCATGGATGAAATTTTAGCAAATAAAATTGCTGCTGGAGAAGTAGTTGAAAAGTGTGTATCAATTGTTAAAGAACTTGTAGAAAATAGTATTGATGCACAAAGTACCATAATTAAAATAGAGTTAAAAGAAAGTGGCATAGGAGAAATAAAAGTAACAGATAATGGAATTGGTATGGATTATGACGATGCTTTACTTGCTTTTTCACGTCATGCTACAAGTAAATTAATAAATGAAGAAGATTTATTTAGAATAAATTCATTAGGTTTTAGAGGGGAAGCATTACCATCAATTGCATCTGTTTCTTTAGTTTCTTTAAAAACTTCTACTGGAAATGTTGGTACTCATATAATAATAAAGGGTGGAAAAATTATTTCAAATGAAAAAAGCGAAGCTAGAAAGGGAACAGAAATAAGCGTAAAAAAATTATTTTATAATACTCCTGCAAGATTAAAACATTTAAATAGTTTATACACTGAATTAGCAAACATAATTGATTTTGTGAATAAAATATCTTTAAGTTATCCAGATATTTCATTTTATTTAAGTAATGATGGCAAGGAAATTTTAAATACAGATGGAAGAGGGAATTTATTAAAAGTTATTAATAATATTTATGGTATAAATATTACAAAAAAAATGATAGAAATAAAAAATAATGATGATGAGTATGAAATATATGGATATATTAGTATGCCTGAGGTTACAAAAAGTACAAGAAATAGTATTGTAACTATTGTTAATGGAAGAGTTGTTAAAAATCAAGAAATAAATAAAATAATTAATGAGAGCTATCATACATATAAACCAGATGATAGATACCCAATTGTAATATTAAAAATAACAGTTGACACATCATTAACTGATGTTAATATTCATCCAACTAAACAAGATATAAAATTTGGCAAGATAGAAGAATTAAAGGAATTGATTTCTTCAACTATTAAAAAAGCATTAGATGAAAAAATGCTTATTCCTAAAATAGAAAATAATGTATCTGAAATACCTTTATATAACAAAATAAAACCTGTTAAAGAAGAAAATACTTTTTTAAATGTTAACCTAAATGAAAATCAAGATTTAAATATAATAGAGAAAAAAGAAAATGAAGAAATTAAATTAGATTTAGATTATATTAAAGAAGAAACAGAATCATATCAAAAAAATATAGTTGAACCAGAAAATAAAGTACCAGTTATGTATCCAGTTGGCCTTGTAAAAGGAACATATATAATTTGTCAAAATGAAGATGGAATGTTTTTAATTGATCAACATGCTGCTAATGAAAGAATAAATTATGAATATTATTATAATGAATTAACAAATGGAAGTGAGGAAATTGAAATGCTAATTCCAATGAATATTGAACTTCCATATAATGAGTATTTAATTGTCAAACAAAACATTGAAATATTAAGAGGAATGAAATTTAATATAGAAGAGTTTGGAATAAATTCATTTATAATAAGAAGTCATCCAATATGGTTACCAAATGGGAATGAAGGAGTTGCCATAAAAAAAATTATAGAATTAATTGTAACTAAAGAAAAAGATTTTGATAAAAATAAATTTAATGATAGGGTTGCTATGACTGTTAGTTGTAAAGCAAGTATAAAAGCAAATGATAATATAAGCATTGATGAAATGGAAACTTTGGTAAATAGATTAAGAAAATGCAAAAATCCATATACTTGCCCTCATGGTAGACCTACAATTATATTTTATTCTAATTATGAATTAGAAAAATTATTTAAGAGGTCGATGTAATGAAAATTATAGTTATAATTGGACCTACTGGGGTAGGTAAAACTAAATTAAGTTTAGAGCTAGCATCTATATATAATGCTGAAATAATTAATGCAGATGCAATGCAAATATACAAAGAAATGAATATTGGAACAGCAAAAATTATTGATACTAAAGGAATTAAGCATCATTTACTTAGTATAAAAAGTATTGATGAAAAGTATTCAGTTTGCGATTATCAAAAAGATGCAAGAAAAATACTAGATAATTTTATAAAACAAGATAAAAATGTGATAATTGTAGGTGGTACTGGATTATATATTAAAGCATTACTTTATGATTATAAATTTAAAGATGAAATAAATATTGATAGTTTTGATAATTTCACAAATCAACAATTATTAGAAGAAATAAATAAATATACTAATACAGATATTCATATTAATAATAGAAAAAGATTAGTTAGATTACTAAATAAAATAAAAAATGAATCTTTAGAAAAAAATGAAAATGGTAATAAACTACTATATAATAACGTTTATTTTATAGGTCTTACTACAAATAGAG
The DNA here is from genome assembly GCA_944329255.1 of uncultured Bacilli bacterium. Taxonomy (GTDB): domain Bacteria; phylum Bacillota_I; class Bacilli_A; order RF39; family UBA660; genus CAG-1193. The sequence continues at coordinate 5,145 of CALVIA010000048.1, read as the reverse complement.
ATACTTTATATGAAAGAATAAATAACAGGGTAGATGAAATGATTGATGAAGGTTTGATTGAAGAAGCAAAAAACTTATATAATAAAAATAAAAATAGTATTGCTTTAAATACTGCAATAGGATATAAAGAATTGTTTAAATTTTTTAAAAAAGAGATATCTAAAGAAGACGCAATTGAATTAATAAAAAGGAATTCAAGAAGATATGCTAAAAGACAATATACCTGGATAAATAATAAAATGAATGTTAAGTGGTTTAACGTAAATTTAATTAATTTTGATAAGACTGTGAAAGAGGTTATAGATTATTTGGAAAAAAATTGCTAAATGCAATTTTTTTTAATAAAAAACAACTAAAAATTAGTTGTTAATTTATAAAATCATATAATTCTTTATTAAAATCGTGTTTGTTTTCTTCTTTAGTTTCACTTATTTTATCAAATTCTTCTGTAGTCTTTAGAAAATATTCATGAGTAAGTAAATCTTGATTTAAATTATTAACTGGATCATCCCAAGTTAAATCAAGATGTAACCATTTTCCATCTAAATAAACTAAATTCCATATATGAGTATCATTAGAAAGCCTTAAATTATTTATATTAAGTCTATCAAAAAATATTGCAGCAGCATCTGTATATCCATTACATGTTGCTTTATTATTAAAGAAAACACCATATGCGTTTGATGCATTACTATTTGGATTATTTTCATTTATTGTATCATATTTGGTATTGTTGATTATATAATCATGAATAGACAAAATGTTTTCATAATCACTTTTGTCATTATCTATTACTAGATCAAAGATTTCATCTACTTTATTATTTATTAAATTAATTGTTTCCTTATTATAAACTCTATTTATATGTAAAGTTATTTTTCCATTAGAAGTATAAGTTGTTTTAATACTTTTAAAACTATTAAAAACATTCACGAAATTGTTAATTAATGATAGAATATCAGAATCATTATTTATATCTTTAATATCGTTTATACAATCAATATATTCAGTGCTACAAAAAAAAGTAAATTCATTCATACCAGAGGATACAATTGTATAATAAATATTAATTAAATCATTTTTTGATTTAGCTTCAAAATCATCTGTTAATTTTAAATCGCCAATATTGACTGATTTAGAATATTGATTATTAACTAAAGTAGAGGGACTTCTATCATAATATTCTTTAATTGTTTTAATTATTTCTTTTTCATTTAAATAACCATATGCAAAAACACTACTACCAAAAATCGTTAAAACAATTATTAAAAATTTAAGAAATTTCATTTTATCACCTAATATAATTATACTATATTTTTTATAAATTATAAAAAAAGAAGTAAAAATTTACTTCGAATTTACTTTTTTCATAAGACGTGATTTTTTTCTTGCAGCAGTGTTTTTCTTTATAACGCCCTTTTTTAATGCATTATCAATTTTTTTAAATGCATCATTTATTAAATCTTTATTAGTAAGATCTTTAGATGCTTTTTTTACAGCTGTTCTCATGCTTCCTCTTACAGGAATATTTTCTTCACTTTGTCTTTTACAAACACTAACACGTTTTTTAGCACTTTTAATATTTGGCATAATTTCACCTCCGTAATTTGAACAAAAATATTTTATCAAAATTATTATAAAAAATCAATCATTTAATAAAAAATATTATTTTAAATTTAAATATTAATTGGTTTATTATATTCTTTTTTTCTATTTTCATTAAATTTATTTATTTTTAAATAGTATATCAAATCACATTTAAATTCTAAATCTAACATTTCTTTATTTTTAGAATAATTATTTATAATTGGTAAATTAATTTTTTTCTTTATTTTTTTTAAATATGATCTTCCTTTATGATTAAAACCAAGTGGTCTAATGTAGTTGTAAACTTTAATATCTTTTTTAATATTCAAAAGAATATATAATAAATTTCTTTTTATTTTATTATAAGTATATCTTTTTGTTTTTACTTTACTAATTAATTCTTCAAGAGAATTAGATTCAAATATATATTTTTTAATTCTATTATCTATTCCTTCATTTATATCATGATATTCTTTTAAATTATTAGATGATATAATTTTATATTTTAATAAATCAAAATAATCATCTATAAATATATTGTTTATATATTTTTTTGATATATTAGGAACAGAATTATTTATATTAATATTTTGTTTTAAAGCATCTCTGATTGCACTTGCACTAGAAATTCTTTGTAGTGTTTTATTATGATAATCATTTGTTCTTTTTATATTTAAAGGTATAATATTATAATTGTTTTTTACAATTTCCTCGATATATAATAATGCTAATATATCATTTGGTTTATCAATTTTTATAGAAGATAATTCATAAATACTATCAAAACTTGCTTTGGCGTATGTGTATCCTTTTTTTAAATTTGTTTTTAATAAATTTTTATATTCATTAGAATTTTTTATATCAATTATTTTATAGAAATCATTTAAATTTTCTCTTTCAGTACCAAATACTAAAATATCAATTTTTAAATTGCTTAAAATTTCAAGACTTCCTTTAGCAAATAATTCAGCACTATTTATTCCATAAAATACAGGTAATTCAACAATTAAATCAACATTATTTTCAAGAAGAATCTTAGTTTTATCCCATTTATCAATTAAAGAAACATCTCCTCTTTGAGAAAAATTACCATTTAGTAAAACAATTATTAAAGAATTACTATATAATTCTTTAATTTTGTTTATTTGATATAAATGTCCATTATGAAATGGATTATATTCTGCAATTATTCCTATTACTTTCATTAATAACTAAAATTTCGTCTTAAGCATGTTTTGATTATAAAATTATCTTTACTAATATATAAATAATAATTAATTTTATCAATTTTTTCCATAAAACACCTCACTAAATATAATAACATAAATAAAAATTAATTAATATATGTTATAATAAAAAAAGGAGGGATTAGGTATGAAGAATTATAAAAATATGGAAGGTACAAACAGAATAGCAATAAAATTTATTAATGATTCAAAAATTGTAATTGAAAAGAAAATTATAGAAAAAGAAGAAATATATTTAATTACAGGTAAGGGAATTAAATTTTATAATGATAATAATATAAATTATAATTCAATATTTATTTTAAATAATTTAATATTTGAAGAAGATAAATTAGTTATTAATATATCTGCACTAACAAATATTGGTATTAGAGAGTTTCATTATATTAATAATGATGGATTAATAGATGTAAAAAATAATTATTATATAAAAGAACCTGAAGAACCAATTATATCAAGTACTAAAACACTGATATTTTCAAATATTAAAGAAGTTATTACGGATAATAAAATGTATGAAGATATGTATAAAAACGAAATTATATCTGGTGATACCGAAACTTTAATGAAATATGATATATATATTCCAAAGTTTAAAATAATTTCTAAAAATACAAAAAAAAGAGTTTAAATATTGAAAAAATACAATAAAAAATGTATAATTTAAATGGTGAGTTTTATGTTGCTTGATTTAACAAAGTTACAAAATAGAAAAGTTGATGAATTAATATATGATAATTTAATAGAGTTGGATGAAAATTTATATAAGAATACTGATATTAGAAAATTAAGTCCTGTTCTGGTTCATGCTGTAATAAAAAGGGTTACAGACTCATCATATAAAATGTTTTTAAAAATAAAAGGTACTATGACATTGCCATGTAGTATTACTTTAAAGGATGTTTTACATCCATTTGATATAGAAACAGAGGTAAAAATATCAAATAATGATGAAAATGATGAAGAATATGTAAAAATTAATCAAAATAATATTGATATTATTTCAATTATATGGCAAAATATAGTATTGGAAATTCCATTAAAAGTTGTAAGTGATGATATAAGTGATATGCCTACTTCTGGTGATGGATGGAAAATTATAAGAGAAGATTAATCAAATATTATATATTTGAATAACAAGGAGGAGTGAGATAATGGCAGTTCCATTTAGAAAAGTAAGTAAAACAAGAAAAAGAATGCGTCGTACACATTATAAAATAGAAGAAAATGGTACAACTAAATGCTCTAATTGTGGTGCAATGATAAGACCACATAGAGTATGTCCAGAATGCGGATTTTATAAAGGTAAAAAAGTTATTTCAAAAGAAAACAACGAATAAGTTGTTTTTTTTGATATTTTTTTTTAAATTGTTGAAAAGTGTTTTAATTAGTGGTATAATTTCATTGAATTTAAGTTGGAGGGAGGGAAATTAATGTCTAAAACTGTTGTAAAAGGTAGCTTTGAAAGTTCTTTAAAAAGATTTAAAAATTCAGTAGCTAAAAGTGGAACTCACTCTGAATTTAAAAAACGTCAATTTTTCAGTAAGCCTGGAGTTTTAAGAAGAGAGGCTATGAAGAATGCTATTATTAATAGTAGAAAAAACAATAAAAAAAATAAATATTATGACTAGGAGGTTATTATCTTGCTAGAAAAAATACAGAATGATATAGTAAATGCAATGAAAGCTAAAGATACATTAAGGTTATCTACATTAAGATTGTTAAAAGGTGCAATTGATTTAGAGAAAATTAATAAAAGATTAGAAACACTTTCTGATGAGGATATTTATGTAATTATTGGAAAGCAAATAAAGACACGAAAAGAATCTATTGTAGAGTTTGAAAAAGGAAATAGAAAGGATTTAATAGATAAAACAAATGAAGAAATTAAAATATTAAGTTCATATATGCCTGAAATGTTATCGGAAGAAGAAATAATTAACATTATTGATGAAACTATTTCGTTAATTAATGCAACTTCTATTAAAGATATGGGTTCTGTTATGAGAGAAGTATCTCCAAAATTAAAAGGTAAAGCCGATATGTCTTTAGTAAGTAGTATTATAAAGAATAAATTAAGTTAGACTTCTATTGAAGTCTTTTTTTCATATATTTTAATAGGTGAATTAATTGTGATATTAGATAGATTTAAAGATTATGTTGACAATGATAAACTTGAAATTCATATTTATGAATCATGTGTATATTTAGTAAATTATACACTTGTATCTAATTTTTCTAATAGTAAAATAGAACTTAAAAAAAATGATAAAAAAATTTCTATATTGGGAAATAATTTAATAATATCAAA
>CALVIA010000047.1 GCA_944329255.1 uncultured Bacilli bacterium | reverse complement strand
CTATATATTAGGAATATGAAAATAGGAGTATTTGTTGGAAGTTTTGATCCAGTTCATAGGGGACATACTGATATAATAAATTATTTAATAAATAAAAAAATAGTTGATAAAGTATTAGTTGTTGCTACTGGTAATTATTGGGATAAACAAAATATAACAATTTTAAAGAAAAGATTAGACATGTTAGATTTTATTAGTAATAAAAATATTATAGTTGATAAAAAACATAATGATTTAAGTTATACATATCAAATATTAAATGCTTTAAAAAATGAAAATAAAAATAATAAATTTTATTTAGTAATTGGTGCTGATAATGCTAATTATCTTTACAAATGGAAAAATTACGAAGAGTTAATTAAATATGGGATAATAGTAATCAAAAGAAATAATATTAAAGTAAATTTAGAAGTAGAAAATTTAATAATATTAAATGAAGAATTTATTAAAATTTCTTCTACAGAAATACGAAGTAATGTAGAAAAAAATAAAAAATATTTAAATAAAGAAGTTTATAATTATATCAAAAAAAATAAATTATATAGTTTTTATGATAAAAGTGAGATATATTGAAAAAAATATATAATTTGTAAATTTAAATATATAATTATTTTAATAATGATATATATAGTTGGGAAGTGAAAATAATGATTAAATCATTAAGAATGATAACAAATTATAAAAATTATAAAGATGAGCTTTGGTTAAATTATTTATATAATACTAAAGAAAAAAATTATAATATTTTAAATGTAAAAAGTATAAAAGAAATAAATAAACATTCAGTACTTAATTATGTAAAAAAAACATTAGAAATATTAAATGATATAAATAATAGGGAAATATTAGATAAAGAAATTTTATATTTAGTAGAAGAAACTTTAAAATGGAGTGAAGTTGCTAAAACAGGAAGTAAAAAGGATCGTAAGAGATGGTTAGAAAAAAAATATGATTTGTTTTGCCATAATATAGGTTCTTCTGAAATATATAATGAAACTAATGATAATATTATTGTTAGTACATTAATAAAAACTCATGGACTTATTGGACAATATATTAAGGGAGAAGTAAACTTTTCTAAAAATCTTTCTTTGTATGAATTAATAAAAAATAATAACATATCTAAAGAAAATTTAAGAAAGGTATTACAAATATTAAATAGATGCATAATTGAAGCGGTATCAAAAGATTTATATATAGAAATAGAAAGTTGTGTTAATGAAATTATAGAAGATATTTTAAATAATAAAAATAGTAAAAAATTTGATTTTAAAATTAAATTAGAAAGATTAAATCGTAATTTGTCTCAAAGTGATATAGATTATATAAATAAACTTGATTTAATTTATACTACAAAAATACAAAATCTTTTTGATAATTTTGAGTTATGGTATTATGATGGAGTTTTAAAAGAATTTAATATTTGTGATCAAATTAAGATATTATTATATATAAATGAAAATAAATCTTGTAATGCTGAATATTTAACATTTGAGTCTTTTATGCATAATATGTATCTTGATTATAAAAATAAAAGAGAAATAAATATTTATAAAAAAAGAATAATAGAGGATTTTTTAAAAAATATTTCTTTAGAAGATATAGTTAATCATAATATTAATCCTAATCCACATATTGATTTTAATATTAAAAAGGTAAATAAAACATTGATTTTTAATTTTAGATTTTCTATTCAGGCAAAAAAATTAATTGAATTTTGTGAAGTTGCTTGTATTAGTAATAGTTTATATCAAAAGGCAACTTATATGTTATATGATTTGTTTGGATTTAGAAAGGATGCATATGATAGATTTTATAATGAGATTGATTATTTAAATACTATGAATAATTCTTTAAATCAAAAAGCTATTATTTTAGATTATATTGTAGGAAATAGTGTGCTTGATGTTGGACCTGGCGGAGGAGCTTTACTTGATTTAATTGAAAAGAAAATTCCTAATTCAGACATAAAAGGAATTGATTTGTCAGAAAATGTAATTAATGAACTAACAAAGAAAAAACTAAAAGAAGGGCATATGTGGAATATTATTAAGGGAGATGCTTTAAATTTAACTAAATATTTTGCTAATAATAGTATTGATACAATAATTTTTTCATCAATTATTCATGAATTATATTCATATATTTTATATAATGGTAAAAAGTTTAATAAAGACACAATTAAAGTTGCTTTAAAAGAAGCTTATTCTATATTAAGTATAAATGGAAGAATTATTATTCGTGACGGTATTATGAGTAGTCCGGTTAACAGTTATCGAATAATTGAGTTTAATGATAAAGAAGATATTAAGAAATTAGATAGATATATAAATGATTTTAAAGGTAGAAAAATTACTTACGAAAAAATAGGTGATAATAAAGTTAAAATGTTAATAAACGATGCTATGGAATTTTTATATACTTATACATGGGGAGAAGAATCATACCCATTAGAAGTTCAAGAACAATTTGGATATTTTACTTTGGATGAATATATAACTTTTATTAAAGAAAATTTACCTAATGCTAAAATAATTGAAAGTAAGTCTTATTTGCAAAAAGGTTATGAAGAAAATTTGCTTCCTAAAATAAATTTTTATGATGAAGATATGAATGTTGTATCACTTCCTGATAGCACATCTATTATAGTAATTGAAAAGGAATATTAAAATGGAAAATTATAAAGAAATAGTTAAAAGATTAATACTTAAGAATAAAACAATATCAACAATGGAATCTTGTACTGGTGGTGCTTTAGTAAATGCTATTACTAATATAGAAGGAGCTAGTGAAGTTTTAAAGTATAGTGCAATTACTTATTCTAATGAATATAAAATAAAAATGGGAGTAGATGGTAATATAATTGATAATTACTCTGTTTATAGTATTGAAACAGCTAAAGAAATGAGTAAAAAAATAAGTGATTTTACAAATTCTAATTATGGAGTAGGTATTACTGGCAAATTAAATAGAGAAGATTCTCATAATTTATATGGTAGTAATAATTTAGTATTTATAAGTGTTTATGATAAAGATAATAATAAGTATACTACTTATAGTATTAAAGTATCAAAAAAAAATAGAATACAAAATAAAAATGAAGTAATTTTATTTGTAGGAAATATTCTTTTAATGGTTATTGAATAAAATGAATAATATTATTAAAATTAAATTATTTGCTAGTGATACTGAATACTCTAATATAATATTAGAAGAATTAAATAAAAAACTTAAAGAAAATGGTTATATTATTTCAGACAATGATTTTCAGCTTGCTATTGCTATTGGTGGAGATGGAACCTTTTTAAAGATGGTTAAGGAATGTAATTTCAGTGATGAGATATTTTATATAGGAGTAAATACAGGAACTCTTTGTTTTGCCGGAGAGATATATCCTAGTGATATTGATATGTTTGTATATAGGCTTAAGAATAATAATTATAAGATGGAAAACATAGGTGTTCAGCAGACTGATTTATATTTTAATAAATCTAAAAAAAGTTTTTATTCTTTAAATGAAATAGTAATAAGAGATATTGATTTAAATACTATAAAAATGGATATAAAAATTGATAATAATTTATTAGAAAAATATACAGGAGATGGAGTATTAATTTCAACTTCTTTTGGATCCACTGCATATAATTTAAGTTTTGGTGGTAGTATTGTTTATAATGATCTTCATACATTACAGATAACACCAATTGCTCCTTTAAATAATAAAAAATATTGTACTTTAAATAATTCAATTATTATTCCAGAAAATAGATTAATTGAAATAAATACTGATAATAAAATAATATTAAGTATAGATGGACAAAATTATAAATTTAATAAAATTGTTAAATTAAATACATATATTAATAAGAAAATAAAATTAATAAGAATGATTGAATACGATTATACAAAAAAAATTAATGAAAAATTTCTTAAATAGTTTTTTTTATGAAAATGTGCTATTATTATATTAATAGTGAGGTGAATTATGTATAAAAGTGAAGAAGATTTTTTAAGAAATTATAATAAAGATGAATATGAAAAATTGTCTTTGACAACTGATATTTTAATTTTTAGTATTTCTGATAATAAAACTACTAATTATAGAAAATTAAATGAAAAATTATTTAGTGTTTTATTGGTAAAAAGAAATACTTATCCTTTTAAGGATAAGTGGTGTTTACCGGGGGGATTTGTTAGAATAGATGAAAATTTGGAGGATGCTCCTAAAAGAATTTTAAAGGATGAAACAAATATTAAAGATATTTATTTGGAACAATTATATACTTTTGGAGATATAAATAGAGACCCTAGAATGCGAATAGTATCTACATCATATATGGCTTTAATAGATAAAAATAGGTTAAATGATACAATAAATAATGATGCTTCATGGTTTAATATAAAAAAAAGTGAAGATAATAATATTGTAACTATTACTTTAGAAAATGATATTGATTGTTTTTCTTTTAAAATAAAAAAAATTTTAAAAGAAAAAACTACAGATAGGTATAAATTTGAAATAATTGAGAATAATAAAATTGCATTTGATCATTGTTTAGTTATTTTATCTGGAATTGAAAGATTAAAAAATAAATTAGAGTATACAGATATAGTTTTTAATATGATGCCAGAATATTTTACTTTGGGGGAATTACAACAAGTTTATGAAATAATACTTGGGAAAAAATTGTTAGATCCTGCATTTAGAAGAATAATTGCAAACAAAGTTGAAAAAACTGAAATTATTAAGACTGGTGGAGGGCATAGACCTAGTTATATGTATAGGTATAAAAATATATAATAGTATGAGAAAACATAAAGTATATATACTTCAAATGTATTCGCAAACTATTCCTTCTAAATTAATAAAATTTTTTACCCATTATAAGTATTCACATATTGCAATTTCTTTTGATAAAAATTGTAATGTAATTTATAGTTTTGGAAGAACGAAATATAATTCTATTTTAAATGGTGGATTTGTAAAAGAAAATAAAAATGGAGAATTTTTTAATTATTATAAAAATACTTTGTGTAAAATATATGAATTAAATATAACAAAAAAACAATATTATAGATTAAAAAATATTATATTAAATATGGATAAAAATAGTTATAAATATAAATATGATTATATAGGAATTGTATTAAGATTTTTTAAAATTCCCATTACATTTAAATATAAATATGTATGTAGTTATTTTGTTGCTGATATGTTATTTAAATCAAATATTTATAATTTTAATAAAAGTTCTTATTTTGTTTTTCCAAAAGATTTTGAAAATATAAAAAATACTAGAATAATATATGATGGCATTTATAAATTGTATAATTAGTATTATTTTTGACATATTATGTAAAATCATATTAGTCATTAAATATTTAAATATTAATAATGGTATACTATTTAGGTAGTGAGGTAGTATTATGGTAGTAGGTTGTAAAAATAATAGTTCTGTACATAAAAAAAGAATTAATAAAAAAAGAGTTTTTATTGCAATTTTAATTTTAGTAATTTTAATATTCTCAATAATAGGTGTTACAAAAAAAGTAACATACCTTTTTTCAAATGAAGTACACATATTAGAAAATGAAGAAAAATATACTTTAAAAATTGATTATCCAATTTTTCATATTAACAAGATAGATAAAAAAATAAAAGAATATGTTAATATGAAGCATGATGAATTTAAAGATGTTGTTATGGCATCTTATAAAAATATTAATTCAAAATATGATTTTATTTTAAGTGTAATTAGTAATGAATATAATAGTATTTTAAATATAAATATTAATACACTTTCTTATACTGGTGGAGCACATTATAATAGAGATGATTTTTCTTTACATTATAATAAAAAAACGAATGAATTTATGAATATATCTGATTTTTTTATTGATGAAGAATCATTTAATAAATTAGATGATTTATCATATCATTATATTATGAAATTAAAAGAAACTAATAATTCTATGAATTTTAATGAAGTATGGGTTAGAGATGGTATTATTCCAAATAATTCTAATTATGAGCATTTTGTGTTTAAAAAAGATGGTTTGGAAATAATGTTTTTACCTTATCAAATTGCACCATGGTCATATGGTGAAGTAAAAATAACTATTCCATATGATAAATTAAATGATTTATTAAAAGAGGAATTTAGAGGTGATACAGAAATATCAAAGGATGAAAATTTAATTCCAGAAATAAGAGATATTAGTAAATTTAAAAATAAAAAATTAGTTGCATTTACTTTTGATGATGGTCCTAATACTCTTACTACAAAAATTTTATTGGATAATTTGGATAAATATGATGCAAGAGTAACATTTTTTGTATTAGGTAGTAGAATTGATAGTCATAGTGACATATTAAAAAGGGCTTTTTTACAAGGAAATCAAATTGGAAGTCATACATATAGTCATAAAAATTTACTTTTAATTAATCGTGATAGCGTTTTAAGAGAAATTAATTATACTAATGAAAAAATCAAGGAAGTAATTGGAGAATATCCTAAGTTAATAAGACCACCTTATGGAAATACAAGTATAGAAATAAAATCTTTGAGTAATTTAAGTACTATTTTATGGAATGTTGATACATTAGATTGGAAATATAGAGATAAAAATAAAGTATGCGAAGAAATATTAAAATCCGCTAGAGATGGTTCTATAATACTTTTACATGATTTATATCAATCTTCTGTAGAAGGTGCTTTAATGGCAATGGAAAAATTACAAAAAGAAGGGTATGCTTTTGTTACAATAAGCGAAATGGCATCATTAAAGAATATAGAATTAAATAACAAAAATACTTATTTTTCATTAAATTAAAAATAAAAGAGATTTACATCTCTTTTATTTTTCTTTTATAGCTTTAAACATTTTTTTCCATAAACCAGTTGATGAATAATTTAGAATACCCACTTTGTAAATTTTTAAACCATATTTATATAAAACATAAATTGTTAAAATTAAAATTATTACTGATATCGTAAAATCTATTAATTGTATTTGACCTAAAATTAATAAAGATGGTGCTAATAATGAAGATATAAATGGTAAATATGCTAATATTTTAATAAATAATGATCCTTCAAACATTGCAGCCATTATTGATAAATAATATCCCGCTAATGATATTATTATTATTGGAGTTTGTAATTGTTGGTAATCTTCCATATTTGTAGTCATTGATGCTAAAATTCCTGCTAATAGGGAATATGCTATAAATGTTAAAATCATTAAAATTAAAGTTAAAGGGATAATATATATTAATTTATCTAAAATTCCTATTTCATTTAAATTCTTAATTATTTCTGTTATGCTTAAACCTCCAAATAAATAAGATAAACTATTATTTCCAATATATTTTTTAATAATTAAAGCAATGACAACGTCTAAGACTAAAAGACCACCTTGAATAAAAACAAAAAGGTTACTTGCTATTATTTTTGAAAAAAAGTGAATTCTTGGTGATACATTTGAAATTATTATTTCCATTCCTCTTGTTGTTTTCTCTTCATTAATTTCTGCTCCAATCATTTGTACTAAAAAAATCGTTAACATAAAAAATGGTAAAATCATAACTGGAAAAATAATTCCCATAATTAAATCTTTCATTTCATCATTATTTTTATCGTTATTTAAACTTATTTTTTCTATTTTTATAGGACTTTCAATAGCATTTAACATATTTTTATCTATTTCATAGTAATTTAATGCTAAATCTGTTTTTATGCTGTTTAAAGATGTATTTAGTATTTGAAAAGTTATTGGATCTATATCATCATTTGTAATAATTGAAGCATTAATAAAATTATTTGTATCATTTTCAATTACTAAAATTATTCCATCATTTTCTTTAATTTTTTCTTTAGCTTTATCTAAATTATCTTTAAATAATATAAAATTATTATTTTCTTCATTATTTATTATTTT
>CALVIA010000046.1 GCA_944329255.1 uncultured Bacilli bacterium | reverse complement strand
AATTCTTTTTCGTTTAAATAGTTTTTTGCAATATCAACATCATACCTATAAATTGGACCATCAGGTGAATTTTTCCATGTTGGTTGTTCTAAATGACACGGTTTTATCATCGTTAATTTCATACTGATAACTAGAGCCAACTTTTAAAATAAAGTTAATTATATTGGGATAGATATTTCCATCTTCATCAACTTCTCCAACAATTACCTTTTCAACTAAATTATTAAAAGTTTCTTCATTAAAATCATTAATTGTCTTAGGGGCTGATAGTATTTCTTCGACTATTTTTAATTGCTTAGAAATATCTTTATTAGTTTTTAACCTATTTTGATAATTACTAATTTTATCATCTATCTCTTTTATTTTATCATTAATTTCTTTTTCTTTAGATAAATAAGCATTTTTATTCATATAGTCATCTAGTTTCATATCTATAAGATTAGATAAACGATTTTCTAATGTTGTTTTTTCTTGCATAAGTCTATCAATATTTACTTCATTATTATCTTCACTTAATGTTTCTTTAATAGCAGTTAAAAGTTTATCTTTAGTCTTATGTTTTCGTTCGATAATAGAATTATATATTTGAATAAAAATCTCTTTTAAATTATCTTCTGTTACAAAAATTGAATGATTACAGTTTTCAATATAAGTGATTCTTCTTGAACAAGCCCAATAAATTTTGCGTGTTCCATCTTTTCGTTTTTCATTAACTCGCCTTACATAGTTTGCTCCACAAATACCACATTCTATCTTGCTACTAAAAACATATTTTAGACTGTACTTACCATTATGCTTTTGTCCATCAGGAAGCATTTTGCCACTTCTTCTTTGATAGATTTCTCTTGCTTTATTCCAAGTTTCTCTATCTATAATAGCAACATGATGATCTTTGACATAATACTTTTCTTTCTCGCCAAAATTAATAACTTTTTTATGAGTAAGAGGACTTACTGAATATGTTTTTTGATTTAATAAATCGCCAACATATTTTTCGTTCTTTAAAATTGTTCTAACAGAACTAGGTCGCCATTTCTTACCCCTATGGGATTTTATGCCTTTTTCATTTAACATTTTAGAAATAGTATAAGAGCCTATTCCAGAAATATACCAATTAAATATAGCTTTAACTATTTCTGATTCTTCTTCATTTATTTCTAACTCTTTTGTATCTTTATTCCAGTTGTAACCATAGCAACCTACATTTCCAACATATTCTCCACGTTTCATTTTAGCTTTAAGTCCTAACTTAACATTCATCGAAGTTGATTCACTTTCAGCTTGAGCAAAAGCACTATATAAAGTTAAAAACATTTCGCTATCTAATTCTAAAGTATGAATATTTTCTTTTTCAAAATAAACATCAACTTTATGTTCTCTTAACTCTCTAGCATATTTTAAAGTATCTAAAGTATTTCTAGCAAAACGTGAAATAGATTTTGCAATGATAATATCTATCTTACCATTTAAGGCATCATCTATCATCCGTTGAAACTCTGTTCTATTTTTAACTTGTGTTCCCGAAATACCCTCATCAGCATAAATACCTACAAATTTCCATTCTGGATTACTTTTAATCTTATTGGAGTAATGTTTAATCTGTGAATTGTAACTATTAATTTGTTCATCAGAATCTGTACTTACACGACAATAAGCACATACTTTTTTAGTATTATTAACGATTTCTTCTTCATTAGTTTTGAGATTAGCTTTAATAATCTCAACTTGTGCCATTTAACCTCACTTTCTATATATATTGAACAATATATTTTGTCCTCGTACATATTATACTAAATTTTTTGTAACTTCTGTAGTATTTATTAATAAAATCCCTTTATTTTTTTCTTTAAAACATAAAATTGTTTATCTGTAATGATATTTAATTCTTTTAATTTAACTAAAATTGATAAGTTAATAGTTTCATCAATGATATTATCAATTTCTAATTGTTTTAGTTTCTTTTTATCTGTCAATATTTAATCCCCTTTCTAATAATTTTTTAACTATAATTTTTCATAACTAATCTCATTCCTTTCGTTATATACTATCGATATTCTTTTAATAGTTCTTCCATTTCCTTTATTTCTTCTTCTGTTGCTGGTGTATCCTCACATCTTTTTCCATTCCAAACTAAAACACCATCATCATCTTCTCTGATATGTGGTGCTTTTCTACCATTTAAAATTTCTTCCCTATTATTTGCTACATCAGTAACAGTAACAAAACTTTTAATTCCTTTATTCTTATCAATATAAGAGTTTAGATAACCTTTAATATAAATCTTATTATCTTTCACAAAATAATCTTGATAAACATTATAAAGTTCTCTTGCTATATTTAAACTGACATAAACGTTTTTATCTTCCTTTGTCGTATATTTCTTTGTAGTAATACCAAACTTAATATATTTATCATTAGTATCAGTAATTGCATTAATAACTCCTGATATTATGACTTCATTTAAATTACTATCTTCATAACGCATTTACCAAATCCTTTCTATTTTAGTTCTTTAAATATAATTAAAATATTTATTTATTATACTTATCTATTATTCTTATTTATTTAAGTAGAAATATCGTGCTATGGGGTATAGTAATATTCTTCCATAGAGTATAGAAAAATCTTGCTATACATCATTTACCAGATAGATGTTTCTTTGATAGTTTATGGTCTCAGCTCTAATATAATTTGCTTTTCTTAAATTGCTTATGGATTTTGATACTGTTCTTTTAGATAAATTGATTTTTTTAGAAATATAATCATTGCTAGCATAACAATAGCCTAAATTATTTGTAAGTGCTTTAATAATTCCATATACAAGTTTATCAGTTGAATTAATAGAATTACTTTTAACTATGGAACTTTCAATTACTATACAGTCCATAGTATTTAAATTCCTATTTCATAATCTTTTTCTTTTAAATCTTCAAAATGCGAAATTTCTTTAGTTGTTTCATCATAGTTAAAATATAAATGTTTATCTTCTTTATCAATAACTTTTAAATTATTACGATCAACAATATAAACATCAAATTTACCAATATTTAAGTTTTTCTTTAAATAATCTAAAATATAAAATTGTGGTATGGTATCAACATTATTTTTTAATATATCTTCATTACTTAATAACCTCATCGACATTCTCCTTTCTTTTTTATTTTCACAACAAAAAAACTTGTATCAACTACAAGCACATCTAAAAAACAGCAATATTTCCCATAGGGTTTATTTTAAATCCTCCCTTTAGGATTTTTTGAAATAACACATATATATATTATTTTTTAATAGTTCTTTGAAATATGTCTTATTTCAAATTAGATTCATTCTATTACTAGAATAGGTACTAACATAAGCCTTATATCTTACTGTACCTTACTTAACTAACGCTTGGTAGCTCTTTAGTTAAGGGTTATGGTGTACATACCATTGGAATATTCATGATATACTAGATACTTCGATTGTTCTAGTCTATCAAGATTTTTCCTCAAACCTTTGTTAGTGATTCTAACGGTTTGTTGTATCTCTCCAACATTTATATCTGTAAAGTATCTATTATAGCCTTTACTATAAATGTAGGAGTAGATGTACTTGGCTTCCTTTGGAATAGATTTATCTTTCCAAATACTCTGCGGTACTCTTAGTTGGTCTTTAGTCATTCATAGATTTCCTCCTCTCTATTTATCTTTTGAGTACTTCTGTACTCGTTTGGCAAATTAATCATATCATAGTAAATACTATCTTGTCAATACTCATTTATTCATTTTGCTTTATTTTATTGACAACTGTACTCGTTTGATGTATTATTAGTATGTGAGGTGAAACAGATGACTAGTGATAAAACTATCGGTCAAATAATAGCCGAAGCAAGAGAAGAAAAGAATTTATCTCAAAGAGCTTTAGCAAAACTTGCTGGAATCAATAGTTCTGGTTTGTCTAAAATAGAAGCTGGAGAAAGAGAGCCTAGTCCTAAAATATTAAGAAAGATTAGTAAATACATTGATGTCAATTATAGTGATTTAATGTATAAAATGGGATTAGGTATAGAGGTAAGTCCATTAAATCCTTTTATAAAAGATTATTATTCAAACTTAAAAGGACAAGAGTTAAATGATGCTGAAATAAATGTTTTAGGAAATAAGCAAAATCTTGAAAAATTAGTTTTATCTTGTGAAAAAAAATTAAATGATAAAAACATATTAGAAAGTGAAAAAGATTTATTACTACATACTATCGAAGATACAAAATATCAAATAAAAACTCAAGATGAAATTATTAATTTAATTCAAAGTTTAAAAGTAAGGGAGAGAAATAAAAATGCGAAGTAGAAAAATATTAAATATTGTAGTTGTATTATTAACTGTATTTTTTATAGTAAGTTTTATACTATCACAAGTTATAGTAGATGATATTTTTAAAAATTTATTTTGGGTTGCTACACCACTTCTCTTTTGTAGTATATTGTTAGATCTAAATGCGTGGAGCAAATTAGGATTAGATGTGGATAAAACTAAATCAAGTACAATAAAAAGAGGCTTTAATGATAGTACAACATTGTTAGTTGTTTTCTATGGTACGTTACTAATATTAATAATATTATTTGATAGTTTCAGTAATGAGATAATGAAAAACAACTTTGTCATAATAGGTACATTTATTATGACATTAGAATTTGAATTATTTACTTATTTATCTATTTGGAATGCTAAAAAAGAAACTAGACAATTATTAAAAGGTAGTAAATAATTCAAATAAAAAAATAACCTTTTACCTTTTCATTAGATTAGGTATTAGGTTATTTTTTATATAAGAATGTGTGGCACGTTTTGTTTGCGTAAGCAAATGAAAGTGGCGATAGCATTCTTCTTTTTTATGAAACGTAAGTTGAAATAAAAAAGGCACTATATTACTACATATCATAAATACATACATAGTAATATAGTGCTTGAATGGGGTTTCAAAAGGGCTCTCCCTTTGCACACATCGTTATTGGCTCTGCCAATATCGTAGTGTGTTACTATCTTGTCTAAAAGATAGTTTTTTCTGAAATCATTATTAGATATAAAACATTTTAAATTTTTACAAATAATCTATCGTGTTTTTCCCTTTGATTCCTTATTCATTTCATACGAATATAATCTATCAAGTTGTTCATCGTCTATGTGAATTACTTTCCCACCAACCGGATTAATCTTAATTCCACCAAAAACTATCCATATTGCATCTATTGGTGTACTTGGCATATCTGCATCTCCATCTGTAAAAATTATCTTATTTTCGACTCTTCTTGTAAATGCATTAACAGCCGCGTCAAAGTTAGTTCCACCACCACCATAAAATTCCAAATTGTCAATATCGGATACATCTTTAATTTCAGTAAAACCATAAAATTGTGTATCAAAACATCCAACTTTAACTTTAGATGTTTGTAATATATTTTTACATTCTCTTAAAAAGTTTCTAAGTAGTGTTTCATCTATAGAACCACTTGTATCTAAAACGATTTCTGTCTCTGGTCTTGGCATTTCCTCTAAATATGCTGTTACTACACCATCCTCTATTCCGGCATTTTGATATGACCAATCAATATCATATTTTACAGCTTCTTTTAATAATCTTCTCCAATCAATAAGTGGTTCAGACGTCCCAATGTCAGTTATATTTCTTCTTTCACTATTTGTAATGCTTCCATAACCATGTGATTGACTTGCTAGTGCTTTTCTTAATTCTTCTAGTTGTTTTTTCCTTGCTATTTTATTTTGTTTAAATGTTTCTTTTTCTCCTAATTCTGTTAACTTTTTTATCTCTTCATCCTTTTTCTTTTCTTGTTCTTTATTTTGGTTTTCATCAAGTTGTTGTAGATTTTCTTGTTGTTCTTTTTTCTTATCAAACATTTTACTTAATTTATCTAACAAGCTTTGCTTATCTTCATCCTTGTCGTAAGATTTTCCTGTATTAGATTGTGATTGCTCTTCTTGATGTTTCTTTTCTATTGCTTTATCCCACATAGAATGAGTGTCATGTCCAACATCTTGTTGTTTTTCTTCTTTCTGTGAATCTTCGACTGATCCACCACAACTTTGTTCTTGTGATTGTTTCTCTTGTTCTTGTGAATTTTCAATACTAGAATTACTTTGTTGTTGAGATTGTGATTGTTGTTGGTCTTCTCCAGTTTGTCCACTGCCACTACTTTGTTGTTGCTTTTTTTGACTACCTTGTTGATTTTGACTATTACCCTGTCCATTTTGTTGTTGCTGTTGTTTCTTTTTCTCTAAAATTTTTTTATACATTTCTTCTGCATCATAATTAATTGCCTCTGGAATATCAATGCCACCTTCAACTATAGGTAATCCATCTTGTTTTAGAAAAGCGTTTACAACCGAATCAGTTGCTATATTCCATAAATCTTTATCTTTACCTTCACTTCTAAAAATGTGATCAAATGCTATATGACATATTTCGTGAGCAAAAATAAATGTTTGTTGATCATCTGTAATAGATTCAATAAAGTTAGGATTATAATAAATGGTTTTGCCATCTGTTCCTGCTGTCCCTACTGCTGGTTCAGCAATAAAGTTAGAATTAGCTACTACACTTCCAAAGAAAGGATACTTAACTAATAATCTTCTTTTAATAGAGTCTACATTCATAAGTTATCCTTAAATTTGTGCTAATAATGAATATACTTCTTCATTTATTTTATTAGCAGTTAAATCAGAACAAGTAACAATAACCAAACAATTTTTAGGTAATTCAAATGTACTAACTTTTTTATATTTAAGTATCTCAATAAATTTAGTTTGTTCTTCTAATGGGATTTCATTTATATTTTCAATTACTAAAACTGACGTGTTTGTTTTACTTTTATCTAATAATTCTTTATACCAAAGTGGAGGACAAAAATCTGTATTTTCATAATGCCCATTTAATTCAGATCTATCAATATTTGATTTTATAATAACTGAATTATTAAAAGAATTAGAAGGTATGGTTTGAACCAATAATGGAGATACTCCAGATTTAATATAATTTTCTAATAAATTTAATCTTTCTTTATTCATCTTCTTATTCCTCCTTGTGATAAGCTATCAGCCATTTGTACTTCTGCAAGGCGTTCTAATCTTCTCTCATCTCCATGTGTCCACATAGATTCAAATGCAGCTCTTGGTTCAGCACCTACTTGCTTCATAAAATCTCTTACTACTTCAAAATGCTCATCATCAACAGAGGACAATCCGACTGCTGTTGCAAATTTTTGTGATACATCCATTTCTAAATCTCTGCTTGAATAATTATGATTAATTACATCTTCAACACTTATTACTTGTTGTCTTGCAAATGCTGTAAAGTCTCTTGTCAATTCTTCTCCTATTAATGCTCTTAACATTTCTGGCTGTTTAGTTTTATAAAGTAACTTAGATGCCATTTCCCATTTTCTTGGGTCTGCATTAGGTTTATCTCCAGTATATGGAGTTCTTAAGACATCATGACCACTATAAGACTTATATGCTATGTAAGCATATACAGAAGGATGAATTTTGGCCTCTGGTTCTTCCTCTTTATAATCTAATCTTTCGTATTTTTCTTTAGGTGTTGATGCCCATTTTAACCAACTATCTACTGTTGTATGAATATAAACATGAGCAAATCTGTTGAATAATGGTTCTGCCATTTGATTTGCAGCTAATGAATCATTTAAATCGTTTCCGGCAGCAACTATTCTTGCATTAGGTGGTAACTTCCATTTACCATTTACTTCACCATCTAATACTATGTTAAATGCCATACCTTGTATGGAAGGAAGTGCATTTGTAAGTTCATCAAAGAATATAATATGAATTTTATCTGGTTCAGCTTCACATTTTTCTTTTACTTTTGAATACCATGTTGGTGGTACATCAATCATTTCTCCTGTTGCAGCGTTATAAACACTCTTTCCATTTAAGCTATCAGGAGTTGCATTTCTCATATATATTATTTCACAATCTGGATCTAATTGTTTTACTCTTGCTGATTTACCTTCACTTGATCTACCATGTAAGAATACTGAAACATTACTTTCTACTGCTCCTCTTATTATATCTTCTTCTGATACTCCATCAAAATTGAAACCATAAGGGTTTTGTTTTCTTACCGGTTCTTT
>CALVIA010000045.1 GCA_944329255.1 uncultured Bacilli bacterium | reverse complement strand
AAAATAATACAAAAAAAGTAATTGATTTAATACATCAATTTGATAATTTAAGTGATATTGATAAAGTAAGATTAGCAATATATTTATTAGAAAATAAAAATTTTAGTGTAGATTTTAATGTAAGAGATATGATTATTTTATTAAAACAAGTTTTATGTGTATTAGATCCAAGCTATACAAAAGTAATAACTAATTTTAGTAAATATAAACATCTATTATTCTTTTCAGCCAAGTATTTAGAACTTACTGAAAAAGAAAAAATGCATTTCTCTATTGAAATGATATTTAATATATATGAAAATGATTTTAAAGATAAAATTATTAACGATAAAATTAATAGTCATTTATTGGTTTATGATTATTGTTATTCTCTAATTAATAATGAGTAAAATAAATCCCTAATAGGCATTATTGCTTATTAGGGTTATTTTGTTTTGATGGGTTTAGTTTCTTTTTTAATCGTAAAATAATATCATTTTTTTCAGTTAAGTCATCACTTGCTTTTTTACCACTTTGAATATATGCAAATTCTTTTAAAGCTTTTAAATTTTCAATATCTATTTTTTGTAAATAATATTTAGAAAATGAAAATCTTTTTAATGTATCGTAAAATCCTGTTTCAACATCATTTGAAGAATATATTGAATGTCGATTAAAAAGTAAATGATTTAATCTATAAGAAAAATCACTAGATTTAGCTATTTCCCTTTGACTTAAATTTCCTTTTGCATCAATATATTTTTCAATCAAGCGTAGATTTTCTACTGTGTTATTAATCCATCGACATATACGAACGGGATTTCCTATAACTTTAGAATCTTTTTTGATTTCAACATAAAAACGACGATCATAATCTTCTTGACTAATAATATCAAATTTTCTACCACTAATAACCTCAACACATTTATTATCTTCAGTTATAAAACCAAGTAAACATGGATAAGACATGTTATCCTTAATACCATATTTAAATTGTTTACCCCTTATACAAATGCTAACTGGGTGAAATAAAACAAAATTTAAATCTTTATTTCCATTCATAATAAATTTTACCTCCTTATTTATTAACTGTATTTCTTGGTGTAGTTAGTTTTTTTACTTTAGGATTTTCCTTAGTTCCATATCTTTCGGTAAAATCACTAACAGCTTCTTCTATAATCTGCATTTGAATTTCTGCATTTCTTTTATCATCTTCAACAAATATACCTGTTTGTTCAGCATTTTTTATTACTTTTCTAAAATCTTCTTCAAGTAATAAGTTAAGTTCATCAAAATTAAGATTTTCCATAAGAATTAATTCATTTAATTTTGTATCTTGCCATTTATTACATACTTTGTTAAAAGAATCACCTTGATGAAACATAAATTGCCAAGAATTCCAACGAATTCTATGTAAAAATCCATTTAAAAAATTTTTTCTAGCATTTTTTGCATTTTCATTTTCTATTCCAAACAACGAATTATAAGCATAATATACTGCGTAAATATCTGTTTTTTTACTTTTTGTTGTATCATCTTCACTGTTGATTAAAACTGAAAAACAATTTAATAATGCTGATTTTATGTCAATAGCATATTCAACAGGAAAATTCTTTTTTGAACATACATTAATCAAATCAGTTGCTGATGCAATCCATCCATAATTAGATTTTTTACTTGCTTCAAGAACTTTTTTATGAATAGTAGATGCCCTCATAATTCTAGGGTTTCCATTCCAATCTAAAAAATTATATAAACCGAACATTATCATTTCCTCCTTATTTATTACTAAACCAATCAGATATATAAAGTAACTCCTAAAAAATGTGATAGTTATTATATAATAAAAGTCTTGATTTTTCAATAGGTTTAAAGAAACTTATGTAATATTATAAAAAAACAAATTATTTTAAAGAATAGCTTTTTTCAATAATAACAATTTTTGATGTTTATATATAAAATGACAGAATGACGGATAAAAGTGGGTACCCATAAATTCCTGTCATTCTGTCATTTTTATTTTTCTTTATTATTTTTTATATAAAATTCTTTTGCAAATTTTGAAGTATGTTTTATATTAGAATGTATCATTAATCTATTAAATAGTTGTGTAATTGCTAGCAAACAGAATAATGCAATAATTACATAAATATTTTGGGTTATGTTTTCATTTGTTTCTCTTAAAAATATAACAGCTAGAAATCCAAGACCACTTAATATTATTGTTATTGCAGTTGCATCTCTAAATCCTCTTATCATTTTATCAGTCTCGTTTTTTTCGGATTTTAATCCATCTACATCCCAGTGCATAATTGATACTATATCAACAATTAAGAATAATATTATAGATATCCAATATAATCCATACATTAAATTAGTTCTTAAAATTAATGTTAAAGTAAATATTATTGCTGTTAATATATCTACAATAATAGTTGTTATATTTATTACTTTATCATCAACATGAATGATTTTATAACAAAACGTGGTTTTAATTTATATCGTGGAGATATTGGAGGTAAAGTAGAAAATCAAACTAAAACTGAGTGGCAAATTAAAGAATTAAATGCCGAATTAGAAGAATTAAAGCAAGAAAAAGAAAATGTATTAAGAGTGATAGAAAACTCTAAAAATGGGCTTGAAACGGCTAATAAATCTAATGATAAAGATAATCTACTAAATCCAACAAAAAGAAAACTTGGAGGATATAAAGAAGAAGATGTAAATAAGATTATTGATTATACCAAAGATTTAAAAAAAACAAATTGTTGTTTTAAATACTGATAATCAAAATAAAGATATTGAAATTAATAAATTATTAAAAGAAAATGATACTTTTAGAAATAACAAGGAACTCATAAAAAGAAATGAGCTTATTAAAGAACAAAAATCTACTATTAAGGAACAAAAACAAGAAATAAATAGATTAAATGGTGTAGTTAAAATTTTAGAAAATAGTATTGAAGATTGGAAAGAGAAAGTTGAAGAAGTAAAAGAAAGTTTTGAAAAGGAATTAAAAAAAATGGATTGATATATTAAGAAAAGTATGTAAAGCAATAGATAAATTATTAAATAGAGATAAACCAAAAGAATATCTTGAAGATTATGAAGATATTGCAGATGCTATAAATTATGGTTGGTATAATCCAAATAAAAACAAAAATAAAGATGATTTTGAAATGGATAGATAATTAAATATATTCTCTCTTAAACTATAAATAGCAATAACTATATATAAAATATAAATATTATAAATTTAAAAAAATTGACAACGGTACCCAAATTTTATGAAAAATATAAGAAGTAAAAATGAAAGTGAGGATTGATATTATCAATAAAACAAAGTACAAAAATAATAAACATTACTGCTATATTAGTTTAAAATCACACTTTAAATAATATATTTAAATTAGAGGTGAGCTTTATAAATATAGTCTATAATGTTAAAGAAGTAGTAAATAAAACTATAACCGATAGCGATTTAAAAGAAATAATAAATAAAAAGTTGTTAAATATTATATTATTTATGGAAACTTGCACAAATGAGTGTAATTAAATGGTATAATTGTATTGGTTATAAGTTTAACTTGATAAGTAATTATTGCCTTAAGTTAGGAGGTAATAGTTATGAATGAAATGGAGAGTGTTAGAGAGAAGATATTATTAAGAGTTGGTATTTATTTAAGATTATCAAATGAAGATAGAGATAAAATTAATAAAGATGATGATAGTGAATCTATAAAAAATCAAAGAAATATGCTATTAGATTATATCGATAAAAATCCACAATTTATGTTGGTTGATGAATATTGTGATGAAGATTTATCGGGTGCCGGTACTTATAGACCTGAATTTGAAAGATTAATTAGAGATTGTGAAAATGGTAAAATTGATGTAGTTTTATGTAAAAGTCAATCTAGATTTTCAAGAGATATGGAAATCGTTGAAAAGTATATCAACAATAAATTCAAAGAATGGAACATAAGATTTATCGGTTTATCTGATAATGCTGATACCGACAATAGTGGTAATAAAAAATCAAGACAAATAAATGGATTAGTTAATGAATGGTATTTAGAAGATGTTTCAGACAATATTAGAAGTGCTTTTAATTCTAAAATGAAGCAAGGAGAATTCATTTCTCCTTTCGCCTCATTTGGTTATGAAGTATCTAAAGAAGATAACAATAAGTTAGTTGTTGATCCTGTTGCTAGTGAAGTTGTTAAAGAAATATACGATTTATATTTAAAAGGTATGGGGTTTACAGGAATAGCTCACTACTTAAATGATAAAAATATTCCTTGTCCCTCTCTTTATAAATACAGAAAAGGTATTAAATTAAATGTAATTAGTAATAGACCTAGAGAAGAAATTAAATGGAATACAAATGCTATTAAAACAATACTTAAAAATGAATTATATTTAGGACATTTAATTCAAGGAAAAAGAACTACTGTTAGTTATAAAAATCATAAAGTAATAAATAAACCTGAAGAAAAATGGATTCGTAGAGAAAATATGCACGAAGCTATAATTGATGAGGAAACATTTGCAAAAGTTCAAATTGCTTTGAAAGAAAGAACAAAACCTATGAAATCAACAGGAATTGTTCATAACTTCTCTGGCAAAATATTTTGTAAAGAATGTGGTCGCTATATGAGAAAGAAAAATTCTTCTAAACATGAGTATCTAGTATGTTCTAATAACAGAGATGGTTATAATGATTGTGTAAATAAAGCAGCGATTAGGTATGATGCTTTAGAAGAATTAGTATTAAGTCATATTAATAAAAAAGTTAAAAAGTTTTATGATTTAAATATTTTAGAAACAGAATCTTTGAAAAAAGAAAATAATAAGTTCACTAAAAAAATCAATTTATTAACAAAACAAAAAGAAACTATAGTTAATCAAATGGCAAAGACTAAAAATTATTTAAAAAATCTTTATGAAGATAAAGTTAATGGAATAATTAATGCAGAACAATTTAAAGAATTAATTACTAATTACAAGAATGATGATGAAAAGTTAAAAGACCAACTAAAATCTATTGATAATGAGATTAACTATTATACACTAAAAGAATCTTCAAACAAAAATAAAAAAGAGTTATTTAATAAATATCAACAATTAGAAAAATTAAACAGAGTTATAGTAGATGAATTTGTAGATAGAATCTATATCGGCAAGATTAATGAAGATACTAATACAAGAGATATTGAAATTAAATGGAATTTTGAATAATATTCAAAATAAAAAAGGAAATTCAAAACTTTTGTAGAATAATATAAGTGAGAGATTATACACTTCTATAACCTTTTACTTAATACATATTAAAAATATATAGTAAAGGATGGTGAATAAATGAAACAAGATAATATGCATTTAATCAATAAAATATTTAACAATGAAACAATTAGAACTATTTGGGATAAAGATGAAGAAAAATATTATATAAGTATTGTTGATATTGTTGGTGTTTTAGCAGATAGTAAAGAACCTAGAAAATATTGGAATTGGTTAAAAAACAAGTTATTAAAAGAAGAAAATTTTGAAACGTCTAGTATTACTAGACAGTTGAAATTGAAAGCTACTGATGGTAAATATCGTATGACTGATGTATGTGATATTGAAGGTATGTTTAGAATAATTGAATCTGTACCTAGTAAAAATGCTGAGCCTATAAAGCAATGGTTAGCCCATTTAGGTAAAGAAAGAATTGATGAAGTATTTGACCCATCATTAACAATGCAAAGAGCAATAGATACATATCGTGCTAAAGGTTATGATGAGGCATGGATTTCTAAAAGAATTAAAGGTATTCAAGAAAGAAAAAGATTAACTGATGTTTGGAAAGATGGTGGCGTTGAAAGTAATTTAGAATATGCAATGCTTACTAATGAAATATATAAAAGTTGGTCTGGTATGAAAGCAAATGAATACAAACAATTTAAAGGTATTAGAAAAGAATCTTTAAGAGATAATATGACTGATATAGAAGTTCTTCTTACTGATTTAGGAGAAATTGCTACTCGTGATATAGCAGAATCTGAACATCCACAAGGATTTAAAGAAAATATGAAAGTAGCTCGTAAAGGTGGACAAGTTGCGAGTGACGCAAGAAAGTCTTATGAAAAAGCAACTAAAAAATCGGCTATATCAAATCAAAATGCTTTAAATTATCAATATATAGATGATAAAAAACAAATAGAAAATAAATAACTCTGTCAAAGGCATTTTGTCGGAAAGTAATAAAAATCTTAAAAATACAAGTTAAACATTAAAAAAACGAAAATTTAAAAAGCCTTATTTTTCAAGGCTTTGATAAGGTATTAGTGTCTACATTATATTCGTAGAGTTGCATTAATTAGAACATTACTATTAAATCCAGATATCCTTTTATTAGATGAACCTTTTAGTGCTTTAGATTATCAAAATAGATTATTAATATCTAATGATGTTTATAATATAATAAAAAAAGAAAATAAGACTACTATAATGGTAACTCATGATGTATCAGAAGCTGTATCTATGGCTGATATTGTTATTATTTTATCTAAAAGACCATCAAAGATAAAAAAAATAGTAGAAATTAAATTAGATAAAAGTAACGATGTGATAAAAAATAGATTAGATAAAAATTATAATAAATATTGTAATTTAATTTTAGGTGAGTTAAATGTTATTAAGTGATGAACAAAAAGAATATATAAAAAAAACTAAAAGAAAAAATACAATTATTTTATTTTTTCAAATCATGATATTTATTATGTTTATATTTTTATGGGAAATTAGTGCAAACCTTAATTTAATAAACTCTTTTTTAACATCATCTCCATCAAAAATTATAGAAACATTAATTAATTTATATAAAAATAACAATCTTTTTAATCACATTTGGATAACTTTTTACGAAACAATGTATAGTTTTCTGTTATCTATTATAATTGGATTAATAGTATCTTCAATACTATGGTGGAATAAAATGCTGGCAAAAATAATAGAGCCATATTTAACAATTATAAATAGTTTACCCAAGATAGCCTTAGGCCCTATAATTATAATTTGGATTGGTGCTAATACAAATTCAATTATTTTTATGGCACTATTAATATGTATAATAATAAATATTATAACTATTTATGAAGGATTTAATAATATTGATTATAACAAAATAAAATTACTAAAAAGTTTTAATGCTAGTAAATTACAGATATATTTTCATTTAATTTTAAAAGGAAATATAAAAACAATAATAAGTTCTCTAAAAATTAATATTAGTATGTGTTTAATAGGTGTAATTATGGGAGAATTACTAGTTTCAAAAGAAGGAATAGGATATTTAATTACATATGGCTCTCAAGTTTTTAATATTAATTTAGTTATGACTGGAGTTTTTATATTAATTATATTTTCGTATATTTTGTATTATTTTGTTTCATTTATTGAAAAAATAACAACTTCAAATAAATAAAGTTGTTATCCTCTTACTATTTTATGTTTTTTATTATTACTTTTTTAAATATTAATCATAAACTAATATGAAAGGAGTGATTTCAAATATTTAATTGTGACGATATTAAAGAAAAAAAAATAATATGTTGTTATGGCCCAAGAGGCCCTAAAGGTCCAACTGGACCTACTGGACCTGCGGGTGGTCCTACTGGTCCTATTGGTCCTACTGGAGCTACCGGACCTACTGGTCCTGCCGGGTCTACTGGGGCTACTGGTGCAACAGGTGCTACTGGACCTGTGGGAGCCAGTCCAACTTTAACTATAGGAAATGTTACAACAGGTAATCCTGGATCTCAAGCAAGTGCAACGATTACTGGTACATCACCAAATTTTATATTAAATTTAGTTCTTCCTCGAGGGGCTACTGGACCTGCTGGCGCTACTGGGGCTACTGGACCTACTGGACCTGCTGGGGCTACTGGACCTACCGGACCTACTGGACCTGAAGGGGCTACTGGACCTACTGGACCTGAAGGGGCTACTGGACCTACCGGACCTGATGGTGCTACTGGACCTACCGGACCTGATGGTGCTACTGGACCTACTGGACCTGAAGGGGCTACCGGACCTACTGGACCTGAGGGTGCTACTGGACCTACTGGACCTGAAGGGGCTACCGGACCTACTGGACCTGAAGGGGCTACCGGACCTACTGGACCTGAGGGTGCTACTGGACCTACTGGACCTGAAGGGGC
>CALVIA010000044.1 GCA_944329255.1 uncultured Bacilli bacterium | reverse complement strand
AACATAAGATGTATTATACTATAAATAAACTTAATTCCGTTTTTTTAAAATAACGGAATTCCAAATGAAAATCTACGTTAAAATATAATATATTTTTTAAATCTTTAAAATTAATATGACATATGATATAATATACATATAATAAAGGAGTAAAAAATGGAAAAAAGTGTAAAATATAAATTCAAATTTTTATCAGAAATTTTTTTTAATATTATAAGTTATTCATTTATTTTGTTATTAATATCAAAAATATTTAATACAATCTATATAGATGAAATAAATTTTATAATGTATACATTATTTGCATCAGTAATAATATATATATTAAATAAAACTATTAAACCTTTAATATTTGAATTAACAATACCAATAACAGGTATAACTATGGGATTATTTTATCCTTGTATAAACATAATAATTTTAAAAATAACCGATATAATATTATCTAATCATTTTGACACAAAAGGAATATTTTCTTTATTTTTCACAGTTATACTAATATCAATATTTAATATTTTTATAAATGAATTATTTACTAAACCAACATTAAGGAGGATAAAATGAATAATATATTATTTACAATAGGAAGTTTTGAAATATCATGGTATTCTGTATGTATTCTAGTAGGGGTCTTATTAGCATCAATATTATTTTTATTAGAATGTAAAAAATATGAATATAATATGGATTTTTGTATTAATTTAATATTTTGGACAGTAATATTTGGAATAATTGGCGCAAGATTATATTATGTAGTATTTGAATATGATTATTACCAAAATAATATTTCAGAAATATTTAAAATATGGAAAGGTGGATTAGCAATTCATGGGGGAATATTATTTGGTTTATTATTTATAATTATTTATACATTAAAGTATAAAGTAAGAACATTAAAGGTAACAGATATGGCATGTGTTGGATTAATATTAGCACAAGCAATAGGAAGATGGGGAAATTTTTTTAATCAGGAAGCACACGGACCAGAAATAACAAAAGCAGCATTAGAAAATATGAAAATAATTCCAGAATTTATAATAGATGGTATGAATATTGGTGGTGTATATTATCATCCAACATTTTATTATGAATCTTTGTGGTGTTTATTAGGATTTATTGTTTTAATTTTAATAAGAGTATTTTATAAATATTTAAAATGTGGACAGCTTACAGGAATTTATTTGATGTGGTATAGTGTAGGAAGATTTTTTATTGAATCCCTTAGAACAGATAGTTTAATGTTCAAATCATTTAAAGTAGCACAAATAATATCAATTATTATGTTTTTAACAGGATTGTTATTAATATTAGTTAATATAAAGAAATCAAAATTTGAAAACAGATACGATGACTATGAGGTGGAAGATGTTAAATTTTGATGTTGTCGTAATAGGATGTGGTGTTGCTGGAATAACATCTGCTATTTATCTAAAAAGAGCAAATTTAAATGTTTGTATAATTGAAAAGAATGCTCCAGGTGGTCAGTTAAATATGATTTCAGAAATAAATAATTATCCTGGATATAAATCTATTGATGGACCAACATTTGCATATAATTTATTTGAACAAATAAATAATTTAAATATTCCTTATAAATATGGTAATGTATTAGAAATAGTTAACAAAAGGAACAAAAAAATAATAGTAACAAATAAAGAAAAAATTACATGTAAAGGAGTAATTATAGCAACAGGAAGAAAACCTAGAGAATTGGGTATTGAAAACGAAAAAAAATTATTAGGAAGTGGAATAAGTTATTGTGCAATTTGTGATGGAAGTTTATATAAAGATAAAGAAGTTGTAGTAGTTGGAGGAGGAAATTCTGCTCTTGAAAATGCTATTTATTTATCAAAAATATGTAAAAAAATATATTTAATACATAGAAATGAAAATATAAAAGCAGATAATATATTGCTTGAAAAACTTAATAAAATAGAAAACATAGAAATAATATTAAATTCTAAAATAAATATGATATTAGAAAAAAATGACAGAGTGTCAGGAATATTAATTAATAATGATAGAGAAATAATGTGCGAAGCAATATTTATAAATATAGGAAATGTTCCTGTATTAATTAAATGTGATAATTTAAAAACAACTGATGGATATATAGTTGTAAATAAGAATATGAAAACTAATATAAATAAAATATACGCATGTGGAGATATAATAAAAAAAGATGTATATCAAATTACAACTGCAGTTTCAGAAGGAACAATTGCAGCAATTAATCTTGCTAATGATATAAATAATTAAAAAATATTATTTGATAAAATACAAATAATATTTTTTAATTTGATAATAAAATAAATATTTGATAATATATATTTGGGAAGTGGTACTATGTCTTTTTCTATGAAAGTAAAAAGTGAAATAATAAATTCAGCTTATGAAAAAACACAAAAAATATCTTTATTATCATCGTATATAAGAAATAATGCTGTTATAACGCAAAATTCAATATTAATTAATACAGAAAATTTAGAAATAAGTAAATTTATTTATAAACTAATAAATGAACTATATAACACCTATCCAGTTATAACTGTAAGAAGAAGTTTTAATTTTAAAAAAGGTTTATCATATTTGTTAAAAATAAATAAAAATATTGATTTAATTTTAAAAGATTTATCATTAAAAAATGATAATGGTTATTTTATTAATATTCCAAGAGAATATATATATGAAGATGACGACGATAAAAAATCATATTTAATTGGTCTTTTTTTGTCAACTGGTTCTATTAATGATCCAAAAACATCTAGATATCATTTAGAATTTTTAATTGATGACTATGATTATTCATTATTTATTTGTGAACTACTTGATCATTTTAATTTAAATAGTAAAATTATCGAAAGAAATAATGGATTTATGGTTTATATTAAAGAATCTGAAAAAATAAGCGATTTTTTAAAAATAGTAAAAGCATATTCTTCTGTACTATATTATGAGGATATAAAAGCTTATAGAGAACAAGTAAATTTAATAAATAGAATTAATAATTGTGAACAAGCAAATGTTGAAAAAACAATAAGTTCGGCAAATTCACTAATAAAAGATATAGAATTAATAGAAAATAAAATTGGTTTAGATTCATTAGACGATAAATTAAAGATTGTTGCAATTTATAGAAAAAAATATAAAGAAGAGTCAATGTTAGAACTTAGTAAAATTATATCATTAGAAAATAATATAAATATGTCAAAATCATGTTTAAATCATAGAATTAGAAAAATAAAAGAAATTGCTAATTCATTAAAATAATCAAATATATTTTCTAAAATGCTTTAAAAAAGTTGTTATTTTTGATATCATATAATATGATGATTTAAAATTAGAGGACGTGATTTTTATGGGAAAAGTAATATCGTTAGTTAATCAAAAAGGTGGTGTTGGGAAAACAACTACTAGTATTAATTTGGCAGCAGCATTAGGATATTATGGAAAGAAAACTCTTATAATAGATTTAGATCCTCAGGGAAATGCTTCAACAGGACTTGGAATTGAGAAAGGTGATACTAAATATTCTATATATGATGTTATGATTGACAGAGTAGAAATCGAGGACGCAATCGTGAAAACAAAATTTAGAAATTTAAGCATTTTGTCTTCAACAATTAATCTTGCAGGAGTAGATATAGAGCTTATAGATAGAAGTAGTAGAGAGCCAGATTTTATAAAAACAGCACAATTAAAAAAACATATATCAAATATAAAAGAAAGATTTGATTATATAATAATTGATTGTCCACCTTCATTGGGACTTTTAACTACTAATGCTTTGACTGCATCAGATTCAGTAATAATTCCAGTACAATGTGAATTTTTTGCATTAGAAGGAATCATGCAGTTATTAAATACAATAATGTTAGTTCAAAAAAATCTTAATCCAACTCTTGATATAGAAGGGGTTTTATTAACAATGCTTGATCTTAGAACTAAACTTGGGATAGAAGTAGTTACTGAAATTAGAAGTTATTTTAAAGAAAGAGTTTATGATACAATAATTCCTAGATTAGTAAAAATATCTGAGGCACCATCACATGGAAAACCAATACATGTATATGATAAAGATAGTAAGGGGACAATGGCTTATTTAAATCTAGCAAAGGAAGTGATTCAAAGAAATGGAAAATAAAAGGAAAGTACTTGGAAGAGGATTAGAAGATTTATTTAATTCAGAAAGTTTAGAATTAGAAAGAATAGAAAGTAAAATATTAGAAGAGGCATCAAAAGATGAAATAGTGGAAATTAATCTAGATACTTTAAGACAAAATCCATATCAGCCAAGGAAAATATTTGATGAAGAAGCATTACAAGAATTAAGTGATTCAATAAAGGAATATGGTGTATTTCAACCAATTATAGTAAAAAAAAGTATAAAAGGTTATGACATAATAGCAGGTGAAAGAAGAGTAAAAGCAAGTAAATTAGCAGGGAAAAAAACTATTCCAGCGATAATAAGAGATTTTACAGATGAACAAATGATGCAAATAGCATTATTAGAAAATTTACAACGAGAAAATTTAACAGCAATAGAAGAAGCAAATGCGTATAATGAAATTATTAAATCATTAAATATTACTCAAGAAGAATTAGCAAAAAAATTAGGTAAAAGTAGAAGCCATATTACTAATATGATAGGATTGTTAAAGTTACCAATGGAAGTACAAGATATGATTTTAAAAAATGAAATATCTATGGGACATTCTAGGGTTTTAAGTAAGCTTGAAAATAAAGAAGATATTTTAAATATTGCGGATAAAATTATAAAAGAAAACCTAAGTGTTAGGGATTTGGAAAATTATGTAAACTCAGATTATAAAAGAAATAATGAAATAAAAAGAAAGCCTAAAGAAAGTAATAAAGAATATAAATATATAGAGGATGCAATAAAAGAAAAATTAGGATTAAAAGTAAATATTACAACTAATAAATTACAAATTACTTTTAAAAATAATGAAGAATTAAATAGAATAATGGAATTATTAAATATAAATTTAGAGGATTAATATGAAAGAATATAAACTAGGATCTGTTGTTATTATGAAAAAAAATCATCCATGTGGTGAAAATAATTGGACAATAGTAAGAACAGGTGTTGATATAAAAATAAAATGTAATAAATGTAATAGAGAAATAATGTTAAGTAGAGTTGATTTTGAAAAAAAACTAAAGAAAGTAGTTGAATATTAATGGAAATAAAAAAAGAAAAAAAGAGTTGGTTAAATAATGCAGTATTATTTATAATATCACTTATTATTGCTGTATTTTTATTAAGTATAATTGGTTCAATTTTTAATTGGCAAGGAGAATATTCAAAATTAAATCTTGTAACAGGAAATATAGAATCTACTTTAGTGACAGTAGAATCATTGTTTTCAAGAGAAGGAATAAGATATATAATAGGTAATGTTTTATCTATTTTTATGTCTTTTACACCACTAGTAATGTTTTTATTTTCTATGATAGGTATTGGTTTTGCAGAGAAAACAGGTTTATTTAAAGCAGTTTTTTCTGCAAAAAAAAGAAAAATAAAAAAATTTTGGATGACATTTATAATTGCAGTTATATCAATTTTATCAACATTTATAGGAGATATAGGATATGTATTAGTAATACCTTTATCTGCAATAATATTTCTTGTAAACAATAGAAATCCAATTATAGGTATAATAGCATCATTTGTATCAATCACATCTGGATATGGGGTAAATATTATAGTTACTCAACTTGATTATAATTTATATAATATTTCATCATTATCAGCACACTTAATAGATGAAACATATAATGTTCCAATAAATGGAAATATAGTTTTTGGAATTGTATGTACAATTTTACTATCACTATTAATTGCATTTATAACAGAAAAAATAACAGTAAAAAAAGCAAAAAAATATAAAGTAGAAGATATAATAGAAGAAGAACCATTAAAAAAAGAAGAAAAAATAGCATTAATTTTTTCAGGAGTTGTAGCACTTATATTTATATTATTCTTTATATATATGTTGATACCATTTGGAACACCATTATCAGGATTATTACTAGATTATGCAGAAACAAGTTTTTATGGAAGAATATATAGTGCAAATTCATATGTAATACAAGGATTAGCATTTATGTTATTAGTCACACTAATTATATGTGGATGGATATATGGAAGAACAGCTAAAACTATTAATTCAAAAAACGAATTTTCAACATACCTATATGATTCTTTAAACAATATTGGAAGTACACTTGTTTTATTTTTCTTAGCATCACAACTTATAGCATTATTTAAAAAAACAAATTTAGGACTAGTTTTTACAATAAAAATCATAGATATTATAGAAACACTTAACTTTAGTGGAATAATATTAGTATTATTGTTCTTTATATTAGTAGCAATTGTAAATATATTCCAAACATCATCTACAATTAAATGGAATATATTAGCACCAAGTATTATTCCAATATTTATAAAGCAAAATATTACCCCTGAATTTGTGCAAGTTATATATAAAGTTGGGGATTCTATTACAAATACAATATCACCATTTTTTCCATATTTTGTAGTTTTAATAGGAATGCTTCAATTATATAATAAAAATGATGAAGTAATAGGAATAAAATATACATATAAATTATTATTTCCGTATACAATAGCAATATTTATATTTTGGATAATAATATTAACATGTTGGTATTTACTTAACTTACCAATAGGTATAGGTATAAATCCAATATTATAGGAGGTTTTTATGGGATTAACTGCAGGGATTGTTGGATTACCAAATGTAGGAAAATCAACATTATTTAATGCAATAACAAAAAAAAATATACTAATTGCAAATTATCCATTTGCAACAATAGAACCAAATGTAGGAATTGTCACAGTACCGGATAAAAGATTAAAAACATTAAATGAAATGTATAATCCAAAAAGATTGATTGAAACAACATTTGAATTTACAGACATAGCTGGATTAGTAAAAGGAGCATCAAAGGGAGAGGGACTTGGAAACAAATTCCTTTCTCATATTAGAGAAGTAGATGCAATATGTGAAGTAGTAAGATGTTTTAACGATAGTGACATAATACATGTAGAAGGTAATGCAGATCCAATAAGAGATATAGAAATAATTAATATAGAATTAACACTTGCTGATTTAGATATAATTCAAAATAGAATATCAAAGATAGAAAAAAAAGCACAAACAACAAAAGATAAAGAAGCACTACAAGAATTATCAATTTTAAATATAATTAACGATGCACTTACAAATGATATACCTGTTAGAAGATTAAAATTTACAAAAGAAGAAGAAAAAATTATAAAGTCATTTAATTTATTAACAAGTAAGCCAATAATTTATTTAGCGAATATAAGCGAAAATGATATAGGAAAAGAAAATGAATATATTAACCAAATAAAAGAATATGCTTTAAAAGATAATGCAGATGTTATAGAAATTTGTGCTAAGTTAGAAAGTGAAATATCAGAGTTAGATGAGAATGAAAAAGAAATGTTTTTACAAGAATTAAATATAAATGAAAGTGGACTTGATAAATTAATAAAAACAACATATAATTTACTAGGTTTAAAAACATTTTTTACAGTAGGTACTGATGAAGTTAAAGCGTGGACATTTAAAGATGGTATGAAAGCTCCAGAGTGTGCTGGTATTATACATAGCGATTTTCAAAAAGGATTTATAAAAGCAGAAGTTATGAGTTATGATGACTTAATAGCATGTAAGAGTGAACAAAAAGTAAAAGAGATGGGTAAAATGAGATTAGAAGGAAAGGAGTATGAAATGCAAGATGGCGACATCTGTTATTTCAGATTCAATGTATGAAAAAATACGATATAATTAGTTCAATTTCCTTATTAATTTTAGGATTAATATTTATTTTTATTCCAGATGATATTATAACAACATCCCTAAAAATAATTGGAGTTATTATTCTTATATTTTCTGGAATAATAATATATAATTCAATAAAAAACAATAAAGAAGAAATATTATACGGAATACTAATTATTATATTAGGATTAGTATTCTTATTTAATCCAGAAGTAATTGCGGGTATTATACCATTTATAATTGGACTTATAATAACATTTAAAAGTACAATAAAATTACAACTAATATATAAATTTAAATCAATTGATAGTAAAGAATGGAAAAAAATGATGATAATAAATTTAATTTCGCTAATTTTAGGAATTATTTTATTATTTAACCCATTTAAAGGAGCAACAGCAATTTTAAGAATTATAGGAATATTTATAGTAATATCATCAATACTAGATATAATAAATTACTATATGAGTCTTCCAAAAAAAGTAAAAGTAATTAAATAATAAATTATATTTACTATTTTTAATAAAAAGTAAGTATTTTATATTAAAAAAAATAAAACAATAAAAAAATATACATTTAGATACTTTAAATAATATATTTTG
>CALVIA010000043.1 GCA_944329255.1 uncultured Bacilli bacterium | reverse complement strand
ATATTTTAAATATTAAGTATATATGGGACTACAATAATTTTACCTATAATAAGCAGTTATGTAGTCATAATGAAAATTATGACTGCAGTAATTGCTATTGAAAGTGGAAAAGTTGATCAAAAAGTAATAGTTAGTGATGAAATACTTAAGGCTTATGGTTCTAATATTTATATAAATGTTAATGAAGAGATTATGTTAAAAGATTTAATTTATGGATTAATGTTAAGAAGTGGAAATGATGCTGCATTAGCAATTGCAAATTTTGTTAGTAATAGTACAGAAGAGTTTGTTTCATTAATGAATAACAAAGCAAAAGAGTTAAATATGACAAATACTTATTTTTGTAATCCGCATGGTTTAGATGAAAAATGTGAAAATATATCTACGGCAAGAGATATGGCTATATTGACTAAATATGCAAATAGTATTCCGTTTTATAAAGAGGTAGTAGGAACTAAAAGATATATAGCAAAAACTAATTTAAAAACATATGATTGGTATAATAAAAATAAACTACTATCTACTTATGAATATACTACAGGTGGTAAAACAGGTTTTACTGAAAAAGCTAAAAGAACCTTAGTTACAAGTGCAACAAAAGATGATTTAAATTTAATTGTAGTTACATTAAATGATCCAAATGATTTTCAAACTCATAAACAACTTTATGAATATGGTTTTAATAATTATAAAAATTATTTAATATTATCAAAAGATAATTTTGAATTAATTAATGATTATTATGATAATTTATATATAAAAGATGATATTTATTATACTTTAAAAGAAGAAGAGGCAGATCAAATAAGTGTAAAATATAAATTAAATA
Organism: uncultured Bacilli bacterium; assembly: GCA_944329255.1. Taxonomy (GTDB): domain Bacteria; phylum Bacillota_I; class Bacilli_A; order RF39; family UBA660; genus CAG-1193. Next base: position 8,075 of record CALVIA010000043.1, on the reverse strand, counting down.
AAAAAAAGGATTTAAAAAATAATGATAAAGTAGGTGTTTTAGAAGTTTATTTAAACAAAACTTTAATTATTGAAAAAAATATTTATGTAAGTATAAAAGAAAAAGAGAAAGAAAGTATTTTTAGAAAAATACTAAACTTCTTTAAATGGTAAATATATTATTTTGTTTTTTTATAATAATTGGAGTTTTATATGGAATTATAACTGGAAACATTGAGAATGTAAATGAAGAAATAATTACATGTGGAAAAAAAAGTTTGGAAATTTTTGCAAATATTTTTCCAGTATTAGTTTTATGGTTAGGTATAATGAATATTGCAAAAGAATCAGGTTTATTAAATAAAATTTCTAATTTATTGTATCCTATATTAAAACATATATTTAAAGATATTCCAAAAGATCATGAAGCTCTTTCATATATATCATCTAATATTGCTGCAAATATGTTAGGAATTGGAAGTGCAGCAACTCCTTTTGGATTAAAGGCTATGCAATCATTACAAAAATTAAATAATAATAAACAAATTGCATCAAAGAGTATGATTACTTTTATAGTATTAAATACAAGTGGATTTACATTAATTCCAACTACAATTATTTCAATTAGAAATATGTATAATAGTATAAATCCTTCAATAGTGGTAATTACTATAATTTTAGCAACTTTAACTTCTACTTTTTTTGCAATAATTATAGATAAATTATTTTATAAGGTGATGAAATGAATATATATTTTTTGCCAATAATAATAGTTTTCATTGTTTTTTATGGATTAATAAAAAAATGTAATATATATGATTCTTTTTTAGAAGGATGCAAGGAAGGATTTGGCATCGGTATAAATATTTTTCCATCAATTTTAGCTATAATTTTTGCATCAAGAATTATTATTTCAAGTGGATTTATTAATTTTTTAGTTAATTCATTTTTTCCTAATTTTCTTATTTTTCCAAAAGAAGTAATTCCTATGGTAATTATGAGACCTATTTCTGCAAATGCATCTTTATCATTAATGATAGATATATTTTCTAAATATGGAGTAGATAGTTATATAGGACTTTTAGCATCTACATTACAAGGATGTACTGATACAACGTTTTATATAATTAGTTTATATTTTGGATCAATTGGAATAAAAAAAATAAAACATTGTTTATTTTTAAGTCTTATAGTTGATTTAATAGGAGTCATTAGTAGTATTGTTTTAGTAAATATATTTTTGGTGTAATTTAAAAAAATATAATTTGAAATACTTATAATTTTTTATATTTTAGTACTATTTAACATATTGAAATAAATTTAAAAATAATATATACTTTTTTTGGTGATTTAAATGGAAAGATTGCAAAAGGTGATTGCTTTAAGTGGCATTGCGAGTAGAAGAAAAGCTGAGGAACTTATTAAGAATGGGGATGTCATTGTTAATGGAGAAGTTGTTACTAAATTAGGAACAAAGGTAACATATTCAGATGATATATTAGTTTGTGGTAAAAAAATAGAAAAAGAGGAAAAAGAATATTATTTATTTAATAAACCTAGAGGAGTAATATGTAGTACAAGTGATGATAAGGGGAGAAAAGTTGTAGTAGATTATTTTAATAGTAATAAAAGATTGTATCCTGTTGGAAGACTTGATTATGATACAACTGGTGCTTTAATTGTAACAAATGATGGAAATTTATCTAATCTTATAATGCATCCTAAAAATGAAATTGAAAAAGTATATATTGCAAAATTAAATGGAGTTATTAAAGGTGCTGAAATAAATAAAATAAAAAGTGGTGTAATTATTGATAATGTAAAATGTGTTCCTAAAAAGGTTAAGCTAAAAAATTTTAATGTTAAAAAAAATACATCAATTGTGGAAATAATTATTACTGAAGGTAAAAATCATGAGGTAAAAAGAATTTTTGAATCTGTTGGATTTTTTGTTGATAAATTAAAAAGAGAAAGAATAGCATTTCTTTCCCTTGGAAATTTAAAATCTGGTGAGTACAGAAAATTAAATCCTAAAGAAGTAAAACAACTATTTAATCTAGTTAAATAGTTGTTTTATTCTTCCTCTATAATTGCGTTAGTAGGACAATTTTCTAAAGCTTCTTTAGCATCATTAATATTTTCTTCAGTTGGTTGGTTAACTACTGTTGCTAAATTATCATCATCAAAATCAAATACTTCATTAGCAGTTCCTACACAAGCACCGCACCCTATACATCTATCTTTATTTACTTTAAACATAAATACCTCCACTAAAATTATATCATTAAATTTAACAAAATCAATGAATATATTTAATTTTTTTGTTTTATGTGATATTATATTTATATAGTAGGTGTTTTTATGAGAACAAGAATGGATAAATATTATAATGATGAGGAAATATTACAGCGTACTTCTAAAAATGATTCTTTGTATGATAAATTATATAAAGAAAAACAAGTTTTAAGAAGTAATGTTACTGTTATCGATAATATAAATGAAATAGATCTTTCTAAAATAAAATCTATTGTTAATAATAGAGAAGATTATAAAAAAATAAGAAATTATGAGAATGCAATAAATAATACGGAATTTGAAAAAAAAGAAGAAATAAATTATGATTTTGATGAAGTTGATAATTCAAATTATGATATTAATGAAATTTTAAAAAGGAAAAGAAGTAATAAAAATTATGAAAACTCTTCTAAAATAAGAAAAATTAATGAAGAATTTTGTGAAGATACATTTAAAAATTATAAAAATTTAAGTGATGATTTTTTAAATCATGAACAACAGTTAAAAGAATTGTTTAATACAGTTACTCAAACAAATGTAGTTGAATCTACAGATTTATTTGCAAATTTAAAAGAAAATAGTGATGAGGATAAATCTTTTTATACTAATACTTCTAAATTTGAAGGAAAAGATTTTGAAAATGATTTTAAAGAAATTGAAGAAAAAAAAGTAAATGTATTTTTAATAATAATATTAATAGCTATAATTATTTCTATTGGAATAATATGTTATATTAAATTTTTTAAATAGTACTAAAATGTACTATTTTTTTATATCATATAATATGGATATGAAAAAATTAAAAATTAATATTTTTATTTTTATTATTGTTTTTTGTATATTTTTATCATTTTATTTTATATATATTATTAATAAAAAGGCAATACCCGTTTTTTCTAATTATGTAGAAAACAAAATTAATAATTATGTTTCTAATGTAATAAATACATCTATAAAAAGTATTATAGATTCTGATATTGATAATGATAAAATTTTTAATATGGTTCAAAAAGAGGATGGGGATATTGTTACAATTGATTTTAACTCTTATTATGTTAATGATATTTTGACTTCAATTAATAAAAAGATATTAAATAATTTAGGAGACAATATAAAATTAGATAATTCGAAGGATGATTTTAGTAAATATATTATAGAAAATAATAATGTATATAATATACCTTTAGGAGTTGTTACAAATAGTGTTTTTTTAAGTAATTTTGGGCCAAAAATTCCCCTTAAATTTAATGTAATAGGAAATGTAATAAGTAATGTTTTAACTAATGTTAAAGAATATGGAATAAATAATGTATTATTAGAAGTATCAATTAATATTGATGTTGATATGGAAATGTTAATTCCTTTTGAATCTAAAAAAATTAATATTTCAACTAATGTTCCAGTTATTATGAAAATAATACAAGGAAATATACCAAAGTATTATGGAGGTAGTTTAATGAAAGAATCAAATATACTATCTTTTCCTATGGAAATGGAAGAAAATTAATATTTAATATTTAAAATTTAATAAAATAGTGATATACTTGTTATGATAAAGGAGGGTTATGAAAAATATTGAAATTGGAGATTTTAAATATGAATTAATTGATAATTATAGAGATGCGTTTGTATTTGAAGATTTTAATAATAAATTTACTGATTATTTTTATGAATTTGATTATATAGTTGGGGATTGGGCATACGGAAAATTAAGGTTAAAAGGATTTTTTAATAATAAAAATGATAAATGTAAAGATTATAATAATATAGATAATGTTAAAAAATATTTAAAAGAAAATTGTGCATATAATTGTAAATATTTTATTTTAAAAAAGTATATACAAAATTAAATTATTTATGATATAATGTTTAGTATGATAAGGAAAGAATAGAAGAGGTGTTTAATATGGATAACAAAAAGAGAACAATAGTAGTACTTGATGAAGCTGGTAATGAGAAAGAAGCTGAAATACTATCTGCATTTACAATTAAAAAGTATAATAAGAATTATATTTTATATACTTTAAATGAAGTTGATGAAAATGAAATGGTAAAAATTTATGCTTCTGAATTAATTGAAAAAGAAAATATGTATTCTCTTGGTGCAATTGAGTCAGATGAAGAATGGACTGCTGTTAAAGAAGTAATGAAGGATGTTGCAAAAAGCGAAGAATAATGTTTAGAAATATATAGGAGGTATTTTATATGACAACTGCGATAGATTATTCATATATTGATTTTGATCAAAGATTAACTGTGAACTTTAATTTAATGAATAGGGCTGTAAGAGTAAAGAAAACGGTAAGTGAAAAAATAGATAGAATATTTAAAAAATCTTTAGATTCTATAAGTAATAATTTGCCTAATTCAGAAAATTTTGATAGTAAAAAAGTAATTAGTTCACATATAGATGATAGTGAAGAGAATTTGTTCAAACTTAATGAAAAATTAAATTTATTAGTTAATCAAGAAAAAGTTCCTTGTGTAATGAATAGAGCGGTATTATTTACACAAGCATTGGTTAATAAAATAGAAAAAGTAAATACAAAGTGGTTTGGTAATTTTGAAATTTTATCTAAAAAATTAATTAAAAACGAAGTAAAATCAAGTTCTGATATAGTTCCTGGTGAATGGCAAAATATCACTTCTGAAATGCAAAATAGAGAATCAGTTACTAGTCAAACAGATTTAAATAATTTGCCAAGTTTTGAACCAGTGTCATTAACACAAAATGAAACTCAAAGTGTAGAAGTACCTCAATTTACACCAGAAACAGAAGAGGCAAAAACTGATTATGTATCAGAACCTGTTTCATTAAATGAGACAAGTGTTCCAAATGTAGAGGTACCTGAGTTTACACCTGAAACAGAAGAAACAAAAACTGACATTGTACCAGAACCTGCTTCATTAAATGAGACAGAAGTTCCAAATGTAGAAGTACCAGAGTTTACACCAAAAACAGAAGAGGCAAAAACTGATTATGTACCAGAACCTGTTTCATTAAATGAGACAAATGTTCCAAATGTAGAGGTACCAGAGTTTACACCAGAAACAGAAGAGGCAAAAATTGATTATGTACCAGAACCTGTTTCATTAAATGAGCCAGAAGTTCCAAATGTAGAGGTACCTGAGTTTACACCTGAAACAGAAGAGGCAAAAACTGACTATGTGCCAGAGCCTGTTTCATTGAATGAGCCAGAAGTTCCTAGTGTAGAAGTACCTGAGTTTACATTTGAAACAGAAGAAGCAAAAACAGATTATGTACCAGAACCTGCTTCATTAAATGAGCCAGAAGTTCCTAGTGTAGAAGTACCAGAGTTTACACCTGAAAGAGAAGAGGCAAAAACTTATTATGTACCAGAACCTGTTTCATTAAATGAGACAGAAGTTCCTAGTGTAGAAGTACCTGGATTTACAGCAGAAACTGAAGAAGCAAAACCTGATTATGTACCAGAACCTGCTTCATTAAATGAGACAGAAGTTCCTAGTGTAGAAGTACCAGATGTTACTCCAAAAGCAGAAGAAACAAAATCTGATTTAAAAACTATGTCAATAGAGGATAGGATTGCAAAATTGCTTGGTAAAAGAGACGCTGAAAGAGCAGAATCAGGTGATAGAGATAATTCTAGTACAGAAAAATCAGCTACAAGTAGTAGTGTAGAGCCTTCTCAATCTTTAATATTAGCTAAACTAAGAAGATTAAATAATACTATGAAAGATAAGAATGCTGAGATTGCTTCTTTAAGAAAAAAATTGGATGAAGCAAATGATAGCGTTTCAACATCTCGTGATAAAATAAATGGATATGAGGCTGTATTTAGAGATTTAACGGTTAGATACAATGGTTTATCTCAAGAAAATGAAAAATTGCTTGCAAGAGTAAGTGAAGCAGAGTCTTCTTCAAAATCAACAATTGAAAAATTACAATTACAATTAAGTGAAATCCAAGAATTGAAAGCTAAACAAGAAGAAGAACATAAAAAAGCTATTGCAGATTTAAATGAAAAACATTCTAGGGAAATAGAAGAATTAAATAATAAATATAATGCTAAAATAAGTGAAATAACAGCAGCAAGTGAAAGAAAAGTAAGAGCTATTTATGAAACTATTTCTGATGCTTTAGGTGAACCTGTAGAAGAAACTTCTTATAGTAAAGCGGCTTAAAAAAAGATATTTGATTATCTTTTTTTTTTATGTATAATATTTATGAGGGTGTTATTATGGAAAAATTAATTATGATTAAGTATGGTGAACTTTTTACAAAGAAAGATAATTTGAAATTATTTATTGATAAATTATATTTTAATATAAAAAACAAATTATCAGATTATGATGTTACAATAGAAAAAAATAAAGTAAGAATGTTTATAGATATAAAAAATAATGATGAAAAAATAATTATTGATAAGTTAAAAGAGGTATTTGGTATTCATTCTATAGTTGTATGTTATAAAACTGAAAAAAATATTGAAAGTATTTATTCTTTATCTTTTGATATTTTATCTAAATTAAAATTTAATAGTTTTAAAGTAGAAACAAATAGGGCTGATAAAAACTTTGAATTTAATTCTCTTGAAGTAAGTAAGAATGTGGGAGCTTATCTTTTAAAAAATATAAATAATATTGTTGTTGATGTTCATAATCCTGATTTAATTTTAAATGTTGAGATAAGAAAGGATTTTTGTTATATTTATACTTCTTCATCATCTATAAAAGGATTAGGTGGATATCCAAATGGGATTCAAGGTAAAGGCTTGTTAATGCTTAGTGGTGGAATTGATTCTCCTGTTGCTGGATTTTTATCTATGAAAAGGGGAGTTATTTTAGAATGTTTATATTTTGATGCTCCTCCTCATACTAGTATGGAAGCTAAAAATAAAGTAATTTCTTTAGCAAAGATTTTATCTAACTATGGAAGTAATATTAAGCTTCATATAGTTCCTTTTACTAAAATTGAAGAAGAAATATATAAAAATGTAGATCCTACTTATATGATTACTATTATGAGAAGAATGATGTATAGAATTGCAGAAAGAGTTGCTAATAATATTAAAGCAAAAATTATTATTAATGGGGAGTCAATTGGTCAAGTTGCTAGTCAGACTCTTTCTAGTATGTTTTGTATTAATAATGTAACTAATATGCCTGTTATTAGACCTGTTTCATGCTTGGATAAATTGGAAATAATTGACATTGCAAAAAAAATTAATACATATGAAATAAGTATTATGCCTTTTGAAGATTGTTGTACAATATTTGTTCCTAAACATCCAGTAATAAATCCAAATTTGCATAAATGTATTGGTTTAGAAAGTCAAATTGAATATGAAAAATTAATAGATGAAGCTGTTAATAATATAGAAATAATTGATGTTAATAGTTATGAATTTATTAATTGTGATTTGTTATAAATTACCATTTATTTTTTAGTATAATTTTTGTTTTATTTCACATTCTAATATTGTAGGAGGTGAAATAATGGCTCGTAAGAAAAATAGTACTTCTAAAACAGCTAAAAGTAATAATAATGCAAAGCAATCAATGGATAAAATGAAATACGAAATTGCTAATGAATTTGGTGTTAATTTAGGTCCTGATGCTTCATCTAGAAGTAATGGTTCTGTTGGTGGTGAAATGACCAAAAGACTTGTAAATAAAGGAAAAGGTTCTAAAAATAGTAAATAATTAATTTATATTAAGAAGCATATTATGCTTCTTTTTTATTAAATAATATAAAATTGCAATAATTATCTATTATTTTTTTAATTTTTATTATATAATGTGTGAGAGGAAGTGATTATA
>CALVIA010000042.1 GCA_944329255.1 uncultured Bacilli bacterium | reverse complement strand
AACCTGTTTCACCAGTGGAACCAGTAACTCCTGCTATTAATCCAGTAGTAGAGCCTGTTTCACCAGTGGAACCAGTAGAGCAAAATGGTGTGGAACAGTCAAATATTTCAATGGCAAATAATGTAAATAATTCTGGTGATTTATCTCAAAAAAAAGATAATGATTCATTAGAAGTATTTGGATTAGATTAATAAATAAGTTCTCATATGAGAACTTTTTCTATGAAATTATTTTTATTTATGATATAATATTCAATATGTAATATATATAATAGAATTACATTATGTGGAGGATTTATGACAACAGATTTAATTTTTACTATTATAAAAAATTTAATTGATATTTGTATTGTATGGTTTGGATTATATTATATTTTGAAAAATATAAAAAATAATGTAAAAATGACTTTGTTATTTAAGGGGTTATTTATTCTTTTAATTATTAAATTGTTGGCGGATTGGTTAGATTTGTTTACTATAGGATTATTACTAGAATATATTATAATGTGGGGACCTTTAGCTTTAATTATAATTTTTCAACCTGAGATTAGAAATACATTGGAGCAGTTAGGTAGAACACAATTACTTGGTAGGCATAAAACATTAACTGTCTCAGAAAGGGAAAAAATGGTTTCTGAAATTGTTAATGCATGTGAATATTTAAAGAAAAATAGAATTGGTGCATTAATTATTTTGGAAAGGGATTATAGTTTAAGAGAATATATAGAAAGAGCAAAAAAGATTTATGCTGAAATTACTAGTGATTTATTGATTTCAATTTTCTTTCCTAATAATCCATTGCATGATGGTGGTGTAATTATTCAGGGAGATAAAATTACATGTGCAGGTGCTGTATTTCCAACAAGTGTAGATACAAGAATTAGTAAGAGGTTAGGTACTAGACACAGGGCTGCTATAGGTATTAGTGAGGAATCGGATTGTATTTCTTTAATTGTATCTGAGGAAACTGGTAGGATTTCAATTGCTATAAATGGAGATTTAAGTTATAATTTATCATTAGAAGATTTAAGAATAATTCTTTTAGAAGAATTACAACCTAAAACTGATTATGAAAATGATGAAATAGAAACAGAGGGGGAAAATAATGAATAATTTTGTTTTATTTTTAAAAAGATTGTTAAGATTTTTTGATAAAAAAATTATTACTCCTTTAACAAAATTTTTTGTATGGATTACTGAAAAAGTTAATGGAAGTAGTAAAACATTTGAAAAAATGTTTTCTAAAAAAAGTAGTTTAGTTATTGTTTCATTAATTTTATCTATTGGAATATTCTTTTATGTTGATACAAAATCTACAACAATAAGTGAAACATCTGCTGAGGTTTTGTATAATCAAAAAGTTAATGCTATATATAATGAAGAGGCATATGTGATTGAAGGAATACCAGAAACAGTTGATATAACAATGATTGGTAGGAAATCTGATTTATATTTAGCAAAACAATTACCAATTGATGCTGTTGATATTGATTTAAAAGATTTAAAGCCAGGAACTCATAAGGTAACTTTAAAATATAGTGGTTCTATTGATACTATTAGTTATAAAATAGATCCTTCTGTTGCTACAGTTGTTGTTTACTCAAAGATGTCTGAGGTTAGAACTTTATCTTATGATATTATAAATCAAGATAAGTTAGATTCTAGGTTATCAATATCTAGTGTTGAACTAGATAGGCAAGAAGTTATAATTAAAGGACCTCAATATAAATTGGATAAAGTAGCAAATGTTAAAGCTCTTGTTGATATTAATAATATTGCTAAACCTGAGGTTGGAGAAATTACACTTGAAAATGTAAAATTGGTTGCGTATGATGAAATGGGAAATATTATTGATATAGAAATAGTTCCTAATAAGGTAAATGCTAAAATTACTATAACTTCACCTAGTAAAGTTGTTCCTGTTAATGTTATTCCTGTCGGAAATCTAGCATTTGGTAAGGCAATAAGCAATATATCAAGTTCTGTAAATAGCGTTACAATATATGGAGATGAAGCAACTCTTTCTAATATTAAAAGTATTGATGTTGAAATAGATGTTGATGGATTAGATTCAACAAAAAAATATCCTACAACGATTAAAAAACCTAATGGAGTAAGGTATATTAGTGAAACTTATACTAATATTACGGTAGATGTTGGAACTGAAACTGTAAAAGAAATTGAGAATGTTCAATTAGTATATGAAAATTTATCAGATAATTATTCAATTAACGCTGCAAGTAATGAAGATAAGTATGCAACAGTAATATTAAGAGGTGTTGAATCTGTGTTAGATGAGATTACTGAAGATGATATTAAGGTATATGTTGATTTAAAAGGATATGGTCCTGGAACTCATGATATAGATGTAATTGTGTCAGGTGATGATGTAAGAGTTTCATATGAAGCCAAAGTTAAAAAAGTTACTTTAATAATAAGTCAAAAGAGATAATTTTATCTCTTTTTTGTTGTTAATATTGACTTTTACTGAAATTTTTAGTAAAATTTCAATTGGTACATTTTTCACATCCCAATGAAGTATAGTGTTCCGGACTATGACTTTAATAAAAGAAGGGAGAATATAATATGACAACTTTTATGCAAAAAAAAGCTGAAGTTGCACGTAAGTGGTATGTTATTGATGCAAGTGATATGCCATTAGGACGTGTTGCTGCTAAAGCTGCACATGTTTTACGTGGTAAACACAAAGTTACTTTTACACCACATGTTGATTGTGGAGATTATGTTATAATTTTAAATGCTTCTAAGGTTAAATTAACTGGTAATAAATTAAATGATAAAATGTACTATAATCATAGTGGATATACTGGTGGTTTAAGAGTTAGAAGTGCTAAAGTTATGAAAGAAAAATATTCAGAAGAAATGATTGAAAGAGCTGTTAAAGGAATGTTACCAAAAGGTAGATTAGGAAGACAAATGTATAAGAAATTATTTGTATATGCTGGTACAGAACATAAGCATTCTGCACAAAAGCCAGTAGAAATGAAGATTAATTAGGAGGAAATATGGCAGATAAGAAAGTATATACTGGAACTGGACATAGAAAAAGTTCAATTGCTAGAGTTAGAATGACTTCTGGTAAAGGAAAAATTACAGTAAACGGTAAAGATGTAAATGAATATTTTCCATTCCCAACATTAGTTATGGATTTATGTCAACCTTTAGATGTAACAAATACTAGAGAAAAATTTGATATTGACGCAAAAGTATCTGGCGGTGGATTTTCTGGACAAACAGGAGCTATCCGTTTAGGTATTACAAGAGCTCTTTTAGAATATGATGGAAATACTGACCCTAAGAGTGAAAATTCTTTTAGAAGAATATTAAAATCATATGGTTTTATTACTAGAGATTCAAGAAAGAAAGAAAGAAAGAAACCTGGATTAAAGAAAGCTCGTAGAGCACCACAATTCTCAAAACGTTAATAGTAACTTAAAAAAGAACTTTGTTAAGTTCTTTTTTTTAACTTATAAATTGAATATACATATAATAATATGAAAGGAGTATTGTATATGTATAATTCTTATTCAAAATATAATTCTTTTGGTAATAATGATAATAGAATAGCGGGCAGCTTTTTGGGACCTTTTGTTTTAGGGGGTATAACTGGAGGATTAATAGCACCATATTTTTATAGACCTTATCCATATTATCCACAACCATATCCATATTATCCGCCTAGACCTTATCCTCCAAGATGGTAATAAAAAAAGTAAATACAGTGTATTTACTTTTTTTAATTGTTTTTTGTTTCATTTTTAATATTTTTAAAGTAATCAGTTGTAAGTACTGCGTCATTTATTTTGACTAATTTATTAACTAAATTATTCATTTCAATAAGTTTTTCTTCTGATATTTTTTTACCATTTGTTACTAAGCCATTCTCTACATAAACATTTCCATCATACCACGAATAATCATTAAAAAATACAAATCCCTCATAATCATCGTCAAGAGCATCTTCCATTAAATAGTAATTTGGATGATATTCTAAACCTAAAATATTAAGCATAGTTGGTAAAATGTTTAATTGTGATGTAACTTCTTTTACATCCTTTTTTTTCATATCATTGCTCCATATCATCCAAGTTGTATTATTTATTAAATTATTTTCTGTTGTTTTAAAATCATCTAATAATGTTTTATCATTTAAAGTATATAAATAATGATCAGCAAATAAAACAAGTATTGTATCGTCAATTAATTCTTTTTCTTCTAGATTTTCTATTAATAGTTTTAACATATTATCTGTTTCTCTTGCTTGTAGTTTTAAACATTCATATTCAGAAAGTTGTTCTTCTTTATTTTCAACAAGCAAACTACATACTCCTTTATTAACATCAAAAGGCATATGTGCAGAATATGTTATAATATAACTTGCAAATTTTTGTTCTTTGTTAAATATCTTTTCATTAAATATAGGATTATTTATAAGCTCAGTATCTAACCAATATGAATTGTCTGTATAATATTTACCATTATCTAAATTTTTAAGACTATTAAAAGAATCATATCCAAAACTTTTATAATTAACATCTCTTGAATAATATTCAGGAGAATTCATATGGAATGCATTAACTGTATATCCTTCTTTTTTTAATAAATTTGGCAATGAATAGGAATAATTATTTTTACTAAATGTGTATGCTCCTTTATTTAATGTTATTGGTGTTGTATATCCAGTATTAATCATATATTCTGAATTAAAAGTAGATCCTCCTCCACTAACAAAAGAATAATGATTTTTGAAATTTATTGAATTGTTTTGTAATTCATATAATGTAGGCATTATTTCCTTTGTAACTAAAAATTTATCTATACTTTCTAATTGTACAAAAATAACATTTTTATCTTTAAATAATCCTGTATATTCATTTTTATATTCTTCTTGCTCAGTATTAAATTTCTCATCTAATAATTCCAAATTTTCATCTTCAATTTTTTCTTCTTCTTTTAAATAATTTACATAAAAATTTCTTATATTATATTCATAAAAACCAGCAACCTGCATACTTCTATTATTATCATTAAATGATATATATACATTTCTTGGAATTCTCCAAGCATCCCATGTTGTAACGGGATTTCCAAGTGTCAATGGTGATACAAAATGTGTTATACCAAATATAATTACACATATAATCAAAAATTTGTAATTGTAATTACATTTTTTATTTGGCATAAATCTTACTATAAAATATGATATTGTAATTTGTATAAATGTTGTAATATATACCCATATTGGACTACTTTTTATTGCATCTACCAGATATGCACCAGCTTCTGACGCGTATTGTAATGATGAAAAATCAAAAAAGTTATTAAAATATGAATAATAAATTGAGTGAGTTAAAAATAATGCTAAATTAATACTAAAAATTATTACATATATTATTTTTGATATATTTTTATTAAAGAATGAACATATCCCAATCATTAAAATTATCCATGATATTGTAAATAGATTTGGGGCAATGCTAAATATATTATAAAAATTTATATTTCTTGTAAAAAATCTTAAAACAAAATCAAATAAATAAAATGATATTATCATTAAAATTATATGTTTGTTTTTTATTATGAAGTTTTTTATTTTCATTTTTACATCAACTCCGCTATAAAATTATATCATAATTTTTTTATATTTAAAATATTTTTGTGATATAATTAATATGGGTGATGTTTCATGAAAAAAAATTCTTATAAAGATAGTATAAATGTTTCTTTATTAATTGTTATTTTTCTTTTAATTTTATTTTCAATTGTTGGTTTTGATAAGGTAAATGGATCTACTGTTGATTGGGATTCTCAACATTGGATAATTCCTGAATATTTTAGAACTTTATTTTATAACACTAATGATTTATTTCCAAGTTTTGCATTTAATCTTGGTTCAGGACAGAATATATTTAATTTATCTTATTATGGATTACTTAATCCATTTATATTAATATCATATCTTTTACCTAGTATATCGATGGTAAATTATATTGAAGTATCAATGATATTAATAGTTATTTTTAGTATAGTTTTAATGTATTTTTGGTTAAGAAAAAGATTTGATTCAAAATATTCTTTTATTGGTACCTTATTATTTTTACTTTCTGGACCAGTAATATATCATACACATAGACATATTATGTTTATAAACTATATGCCATTTTTGCTTTTGGGTCTTATAAGTGTTGATAGATATTTTGAAAAAAATAAAAAAACTTATCTAATAATAAGTATATTTCTTATGATTATGACTAGTTATTATTATAGTGTTTGTGGAATAATTTGTATTATTTTATATGGAATTTTTAAATATATTGAAGTAAATGATAAAATTACTTTTAAAAAATTTATTGTTGATGGATTAAAATTTGCTTTTACAATTTTAGTACCAATTCTTATGTCATGTGTTTTATTACTTCCTACAATGTATTCAATTTTAAATAATCGAGCAGATATTACATCATCAGTTGATTATTTAAAATTATTTATTCCAACATTAAATCTTGAAGAAATTTTATATAATTCATATACAATTGGTACAACATCTATTTTATTTATATCTGTTATTTTTGGTTTGTTTTCTAAAAATAAATCTTTAAAATTTATTTCTATAATATTTTCTATTGTATTTATTTTTCCAATTATAATTTATTTATTTAGTGGATTTATGTATGTTAGAGGTAAGGTATTGATTCCTCTTCTTCCTATAGCCATTTTGTTAATAGTATATTTTATTAAAAATATAAAATATAATGATGATGTTAAATACAAAATAATATTTTTAGTAGGTACGCTTATTCAAATTATATTTTATATATATGAAAAAAATTATTTATTTATGTTAGATGTTTTAGTATTATTCATAACATATTATATATTTGTTAGAAAAAATAATAAAGACTTGATTATTTTACCATTATGTTTTTCTGCTTTATTGTGTTGTTTAATAAATAATTATAGTGATAAATTGGTTTTAAAAGAGGATATATCTTTACAATTTAATACTTATAATTATGATAAGTTAACACCAATAATAGAAGATGACAAAAATGTTTATAGAGTTGCAAATAATATTTTGGGTATGAAAAATATTAATAGGGTAATTACTTCTGATTATTATCTTCCTTCTATTTATTCTTCTTTAGAAAACCAATATTATTACAATATTTCTAATGATGGATTAGGAAATGAACAAGAAAATAGAATATCTACAGCAATAATGCCTTCAAAAAATATTTTATTTAATACTTTAATGTCTTCTAAATATATGATAAGTAGTGATAGTGTTCCAATTGGATATGAAAATGTTGAAAATAGTAATGTTTATATAAATGAAAATGTTCTTCCAATTGGTTTTGCAACAAGTAAATTATTAAGTAAAAATGAATATGATAAATTATCGTATCCAGATAGTGCTTTTGCTCTTGTTACTAACGTTATAGTGGATAAAGATGTAAGCAATAGTGTTTATAAGTCTTATATTAAAGAAGAAAAACTTACTTATGATGTAGATTATAATAATTTATCTCTTAAAGAAGAAGAAGATCGTTACATAATAAATAGTCAAACAGATGGAAATATTGTTATAAAGCTAGATAAGGAATTTAACAATAAATTATTATTTATATCATTTGATATGAATTATTCTGAAACATGTTTAATAGGAGATACATCTATTACTATTAATGATGTAAAAAATACATTATCATGTAGAGGATGGACATATCACAATAAAAATTATAGATTTGATTATGTATTATCTTCAAATGATACTATAAGTGAGTTAAATGTTAAATTTGATGAAGGTAAATATGATATTTCAAATATAAAAGTTTATTCTTTAGATTATAAATATATATTAGATTATGTTAATTCAGTAGATGAATTTGTAATTAATAAAGAGGAAACAAAAGGAGATGTAATTGTTGGTGATATAAATGTAAATGAAAATGGATATTTCTTTTTGTCAATTCCATATGAAAAAGAAGGATTTACTATATATGTTGATGACAAAATTGTGGATTATGAACTTGTAAATGAGTCATTTATAGGTTTTCCAATAAATGAAGGACATCATGTTGTAAAAATAATATATACTTCTCCTTTATTATTAGAAGGTATGATTGTTTCTATTACTGGATATATGATATTTTTACCAATAATTTATACTGATTTATTTAGAAAAAGGATAAAGAAATAATGATAAATACTTTAGTTGATATATATTTAAATAATTTAATAATAATAAATATACTGTTTATATTTTTAATACTAATATTATTTATTTACAGAAAAAAAATATATGTTTTATATAAAAAAAATGAAGAATTAATAAATTACTTGATTATTGGTGTTTTAACAACTTTTGTAAGTTTGGCTACATATTATTTATGTGTTTTAACTTTTTTAAATCCAGATATTGGATGGCAATTACAAATTGCAAATATAATAAGTTGGATATTTGCTGTATTATTTGCATATATTACTAATAGATTATTTGTATTTAAAAGTACAAATAAAGAAATTATAAAAGAAATAATTAATTTTGTTTCATCTAGAATAACAACATTATTAATAGATATGTTAATTATGTTTATATTTGTAACTTTATTAGGTTTTAATGATAAAATTATTAAACTAATTGTTCAAATATTAATAATTATATTAAATTATCTTTTTAGCAAATTATTTGTTTTTAAAAAAAAATAAGGTCTTAAATTATTTTAAGACTTTTTTTAATAAAAAAATATTATTAAAAATATAATTTATTGGTGATATAATAATGTATAAAATCAAAATGATTATACTATTTTTAATATGTGTTTTATTATTTGGTCAAGTAAATGCATATGTAGCTGAGTATCCTTTGATAGGTAAAATTGTTTATTTAGATGCTGGCCATGG
>CALVIA010000041.1 GCA_944329255.1 uncultured Bacilli bacterium | reverse complement strand
TAATTTTGTGTTATACTATTTTAGGTGGTAGTGTGAAAAAAATTAGATATGATAGAATTTTAATAGCTATAGTGATTTTGATTTTAGTTATTTTTAATATAGGTTTAGGTTTATTTGTTTTTGAAACTAGAAAGATTGATAATAATAATACTATTAAGGAAATTGTAGTTGAAAGTGGTAGTAGTGCTAGTTCAGTTATAGAAATGTTAAAAAATGAAAATTTAATAAGAAGTGTGTTTTTTTCTAAAGTTTATGTTAAATTGAACAATTTGAGTTTTCAAGCTGGAACGTATGATATTAGTACTTCTATGAATACTAGAGAAATACTTAAAAATATTGCTAATGGAAAAATTACTAATAAATATAATATTAAATTAACATTTAAAGAAGGAGAAAATATTAATGATTATGTAAAAATAATTAGTGAAAATACTAATAATACTTCTTCTAGTGTATATAATCTTTTAAAAGATAGTGAATATATTGATACATTGATCGAAAAATATTGGTTTTTGACTGATGATATTAAGCAATCTGAAATTTATTATCCTCTTGAAGGATACTTGTTTCCAGAAACTTATGTTTTTGAAAATAAAGATGTAACTGTAAAAGAAATATTTGCTACAATGTTAAATCAAACTGATAAAGTATTAAGCAGGTATCGTGAAGAAATTATTGAAAAAAATTTAAATGTTCATGAATTTTTAACTTTAGCATCTATTGTTGAATTAGAAGGGCTTTATGAAAATGATAGAAAAGAAATTGCAGGTGTATTTTATAATAGACTTAATAGTGGATGGAGTTTAGGCAGTGATGTTACTACATATTATGCTGTTCAAAAAGATATGGGAGAGTATCCTGAAATATGGCAGGCATGGATTGATTACAAAAGTCCATATAATACAAGGCTTCCAGAAATGGCAGGGAAGTTACCTATTGGTCCAATTGGTAATCCTGGTATAATATCTATTGAAGCTTGTATTAATCCAACTAAAACTGAAAATTATTATTTTGTTGCTAATTGTAAAACTGGTAAAACAGAATTTTCTAAAACATATGAAGAACATAATATTAAGGTTAATAATATATTAGCATCCGGTTGTAAGTTTTAATACAAAAAAAGACATAAATATTGTCTTTTTTTTTATATTATAATTTTGGTGATAAGATGAAAATATATGTAGATCTACTTTTTTTTATAAATGTTTTTTTTGATTTTATATTATTATTATCTGTATCATTAATTTTAAGAAGAAATGTTAAAATTATTAGATTAATTTTAGGAGCGTTAGTTGGTGGTATTTCAATTGTTTTTTTATTTTATAATATTAATTCTTTACAATTATTTTTTTTAAAAATAATAATTGCTATTTTAATGTGTTTAGTAACATTTAAATTTATTGATATAAAATATTTTATTAAAAATATTTTATATTTATATCTTGTAAGTATTGTTTTAGGTGGTTTTTTATATTTTTTAAATATTGAATTTAGTTATAAAAATAATGGCCTTATTTTTTATCATGAAGGATTGGGAATTAATTTAATATTTATAATAGTTGTAACTCCAATTATTATGTTTTTTTATGTTAATGAACAAAAAAAGCTAAAAAATATTTATTCTAAGTATTATAAAGTTGAAATAATTTTTAAAAATGATAAAAAGATATTATTAAATGGATATTTAGATACGGGAAATAATTTGAAGGATCCTTACAAAAATAGACCAATTGTGCTAGTTGAATATGAGAAAATAAAAAAGTACATAGAGGGTTCTAAAGAGTTATTAGTGCCATATCATGTATTAAATAGAAGTGATATTTTAAGATGTATTAAAGTTAATAAGTTAATTATAAATAATAAAGAGTATTTTAATATACTTATTGGACTTTCTTTTAATAAGTTTTTTATTGATGGAATTAATTGTATTTTAAATAATAATATGGAGGGTATATGATAGCAAAAATAAAATATTTAATTAGTAAATTATTTAAAAGAGGAGTATATTATGTTGGGAGTAGTGATATTCTTCCACCACCTTTATCAAATATTGAAGAAGAGGAAGCTCTTGAACTTGCGGCATTTGGTGATGAGATTGCAAAGAATAAGTTAATAGAGCATAATTTAAGATTAGTTGTTTTTCTTGCAAAAAAGTATGAAAATACTAATGTTGATTTAGAGGATTTAGTAAGTATAGGTACAATAGGTTTAATAAAAGGTGTTAATACATATAAAATGGGTAAAAACATTAAACTTGCTACTTATGCATCAAGGTGTATAGATAATGAAATATTAATGTTTTTAAGAAAAAATAAAAAAAGAAAAACTGAAATATCATTTGAAGATTCTTTAAGCTATGATGCAGATGGAAACGAACTTCATTTAGAAGATGTACTTGGAACTGATAAGGATATAGTTCCAAAAGAATTAGAGGATGAAGTGGAAAAAAAATTATTAGTAGAAGAAATTAATAAATTAGATGAAAGAGATAAAAAAATAATGATTTTAAGGTATGGATTATTTGGACATGAAGAAGTTACTCAAAAAGATGTTGCTGATATGCTTGGAATAAGTCAAAGTTACATTTCTAGAATAGAGAAAAAAATTATAAGAAGGCTTAAAAATATTATTAAAACTTAATATTGAATAAAAAAATATATTTTTTCTCATTATATTTATGGAGGATATAATGGGAAAAGGTAAAGTAGATATAACGGGTGTAAATACTAGTGAACTTACTGTATTAAGTAACGATGAAATGGATAAATTATTTAAAGAATTAAAAAATGGAAATAAAAGTGCTAAATCAAAACTTGTTAATGGTAATTTAAAATTAGTTTTAAGTTTATTAAGAAAATTTAATAATAGAACTGATAATATGGATGATTTGTTTCAAATTGGTTGTATTGGTTTAATAAAAGCAATTGATAATTTTGATTTATCACATAATGTTAGATTTAGTACTTATGCTGTTCCGATGATATTAGGAGAGGTAAAGAGATATTTAAGGGATAATAATAGTTTAAGAATATCTAGAAGTATTAAGGATACAGCATATAAAGCAATAAAATTAAAAGATGAATTAACTACAATAAATGGTGTAGAACCATCTACTTATGAAGTGGCAAAAGTACTTGGTGTAAGTGAAATAGATGTTATTTTAGCACTTGATTCTTTAAAAGAACCAATTAGTATGTTTGAACCTATATATAATGATGGTGGAGATACAATTTATTTGTCTGATCAATTGGAAGATAAAAAAGATAATATTAATAGTTGGGATATAAAAATATATTTAAAAGAAGCTATTAAAAAATTAAAGGAAAAGGAAAGAAAAATACTTATTGATAGATATTTAATTGGAAAAACACAAGTTGAAATTAGTGATGAAATAGGTATAAGTCAAGCTCAAGTGTCAAGATTAGAAAAAGATGCTATATCTAATATAAAAAAATTAATTAAGTAATTATTTCATATATAAAAGTTGCCAATAATATAATTTAATGAATGCTTTTTATAAAATTTATATGTTTATAAGCACAATTTAATTTATATGTCATAAATTAAAATGAGGAGGGATAATTTGGCAACTTATAAAGAAATTGTTACAAAAGCTGTTATTGGGAAAGGAAAAAAACATTATTCTGATGTTTATAATGTAACACCAGAAGTTATTCCAAGTACTGTATTAGGGTGTTGGGTAATAAATCATAATTTTAAAGGATATCCTAGTGGTGGAAAAATAATAATAGATGGAGATTTTGATGTTAATATTTGGTATTCATATGATAATGATACAAAAACTAATGTTATAAGTAAAAAAATAAATTATAGTAATTCTAGTTCTATTAGATTAAAAGATAATGCTAATTTATCAAATGATCAAGAGGTAATAATAAGAAGTTTAAAACAACCAACTTGTTCTAAGGTGGAAATAAAAGATGGATTAATAGAATTTACTATTGATAAAGAGTTAGGAATAGAGATTATTGGGGATACTAAAGCAAAAATATTAGTAGAAGATGAAGATCCATGGGATATTATAAATGATGATATAGATAATATTGATGATCAAATAAATGAGGATTATATTAAAGAAGAATAATAATCCTTTTTTTATTATTTAAAATAATTAATTATATGGTATACTTATTATGAGGTGAGTTATGTATTCATATATTAATGGTATAATTACTGATATTTTTCCAGGTAGTGTTGTTTTATTAAATAATGGTATTGGATATAAAATTTATGTACCTAATCCTTTTTTTTATAAAGAAAATGAAGAATATAAAATTTATTTATATGAACATATTAGAGAAGATGAACATTCTTTATATGGCTTTAATTCAATTGATGAAAAAGATTTGTTTTTAAAATTAATAAGTGTTAAGGGATTAGGACCTAAAATGGCACTACCTATGTTTGCTACGGGATCAATTAATGGTATAGTTGATGCGATAAATAGAGATAATATATTATATTTAAAAAAGTTTCCTAAAATAGGAGACAAAGTTGCTAAACAAATTATTTTGGATTTAAAAGGTAAAGTAAGTTCTAATGTAGAAAGTAATGATATAGATGATAATGATGATGTTTTATTAGCATTATCTGCATTAGGGTATAAAACTGCTGATATAAATAAAGTTTTACCTAAGATAAATAAAAACAATAGCGTTGAAGAAATGATAAAAGAAGCGTTAAGATTGATGCTTAAATAGGAGATTTTATGGATGAAAATGTTTTTTGTAAAAGAGAATTAGAGGAAGATACTTTTGAAAAAAATATAAGACCTGATTCAATTGATGAATATATAGGACAAAAAGAAGTTAAAGAAAATTTAAAAGTTTTTATAAAAGCAGCTGTTATGAGAAATGAGACATTAGATCATGTTCTTTTATATGGCCCTCCTGGTTTAGGTAAAACAACTCTCGCATATATTATTGCAAATGAGCTTAAAAAAAATTTAAAAACAGCTTCAGGTCCATCTATTGAAAAAAGTGGTGATTTAGCTGCTATTTTGTCCACTTTAGAGCCAGGCGATGTACTTTTTATTGATGAAATTCACAGAATGCCAAGATATATTGAAGAAATATTGTATCCTGCAATGGAAGATTTTACACTTGATATAATAGTTGGAAGTGAAGGTAATAGTAGAAATATTAGAATTGACCTTCCTCCATTTACTTTAGTTGGTGCAACTACTAGAATTGGGGATTTATCTTCTCCTTTAAGAGATAGATTTGGTATTGTATCTAAATTGAATTATTATACAGATGATGAATTAAATCATATAATTAAAAGAACTGGTAGGGTTTTAAATGTTTCAATTGATGATGATGCTTCTTTAGAACTTGCCAAAAGAAGTAGAGGTACTCCTAGAATTGCAAATAGATTATTTAAAAGAACTAGGGATTTTGCTTTAGTTAATGGGAATGGAAATATAGATTTAAGTATTGCAAAACTTGCTTTATCTAGACTAGGAGTTGATAATAAAGGGTTAGATGAAGTTGATATAGCGTTATTAAAAGCAATTATATATAAATTTAATGGGGGACCAGTAGGAATTGATGCCCTAGCTTCATCTATTGGAGAAGAAGTGTCAACTATTGAAGATGTTTATGAACCATATTTATTACAACAAGGTTTTTTAAAAAGGACTAGCAGAGGTAGAATTGTTACTGAAGAAGCATATAAACATTTAAAAATTGATCATCAAGGTGAATTATTGTAAATACATAAATTGTATTATTTATGTATTTTTTTAATATTTTCTTTTTAATATTATAAAAATAATATATAATAACATTGGAGTGATTAAATGTGAAAACAGAAGATTTTGATTATTATTTACCAGAAGAATTAATTGCTCAGGTTCCGATTTCAAAAAGAGATTCTTCTAGGTTAATGGTTTTAGATAAAAAAACAGGTGAAATTTCTCACAAGCATTTTTATGATATTATAGATTATTTAAATAAAGGGGATGTTCTTGTATTAAATGATTCTAAAGTAATTCCTGCAAGAATTATAGGTATTAAGGAAGAAACTAATGCAGTAATTGAACTTCTTATATTAAAAAATATAAAAGATGATATTTGGGAATGTTTATGCAAACCTGCAAAAAGAATAAATGTAGGTACTATTGTAAAATTTAGTGATAAATTAAAATGTGAATGTGTTTCTGTATTTGATGAAGGAATAAGACATTTTAAATTTATATATGATGGCATTTTAATGGAAATATTAGATGAATTAGGGGAGATGCCACTTCCACCTTATATACATGAAAAATTAAATGAAAAAGATAGATATCAAACTGTATATGCAAAAAATATTGGAAGTGCAGCTGCACCAACTGCAGGACTTCATTTTACAAAAGAATTATTGGAAGAAATTAAAGAAAAAGGAGTTATTGTTGTAACTATAACTCTTCATGTTGGACTTGGTACATTTAGACCAGTTAATGTATCTAATATAACTGAACATAAAATGCATAGTGAGTATTATGAAATGAGTAAAGAAGTTGCAAATATATTAAATAATGCTAAATTAAATGGTAATAAAATAATTAGTGTAGGGACAACAAGTACTAGAACATTAGAAACTATAATGAGTAAATATGGATGCTTTAAAGAATGTAATGGTTTTACAGATATTTTTATATATCCTGGTTATAAATTTAAAGCAATTAATTCTTTAATAACTAATTTTCATTTACCTAAGTCTACTTTATTAATGTTAGTAAGTGCTCTTTGTGGTAAAGATAATATAATGAATGCATATAAAGTTGCAGTGGAAAATAAATATAGATTTTTTTCATTTGGTGATGCAATGTTTATAAAGGAGTAATATATGAGTATATTTAAAGTAATAAATCAAGATAATAAAACTGAAGCAAGATGTGGAATAATTGAATTAAGAGGAAATAAGTATAAAACACCGATGTTTATGCCAGTTGGGACTCAAGCAACAGTAAAGGGAATGACACCAGAGATGGTAAAAGATTGTGGTAGTGCAATTATTCTTGCTAACACATATCATCTATGGGAAAGACCTGGAGAAGATATTATATATAAAGCAGGTGGAATACATAAATTTATGAATTATGATGGACCAATGCTTACAGATAGTGGAGGTTTTCAGGTTTTTTCTCTTGCTAAACCAAAAGATATAAAAGAAGAAGGAGTATATTTTAAAAGTACTATAGATGGTAAGAAATTATTTTTATCACCTGAAAAATCTATTGAAATACAAGAAAAGATAGGTGCAGATATTATAATAAGTTTTGATGAATGTCCTGCGTATCCTTCTACTTATGAATATATGAAAAATAGTGTTGAAAGAACATTAAGATGGGCTAAAAGAGGAAAAGATGTTCATAAGACAAATCAGTTATTGTTTGGAGTTGTACAAGGAGGAGAATATCCTGATTTAAGAGAATATTGTGCTAAAGAATTACTCAAAATGGATTTCCCTGGATACACAATTGGAGGAACTTCTGTAGGAGAGGGTAAAGAAGTAATGTACAATATGATTGAGTATGCAACAAAACATTTACCATATGATAAACCAAGATATTTAATGGGAGTAGGAGACCCTATAGATATAATAGAAGGAGTTATAAGAGGGGTAGATATGTTTGATTGTGTTTTACCAACTAGAATTGCAAGACATGGTAACGCCTTTACTAAATATGGGAAAATAAATTTAAAAAATGCAAAATTTAAGGAAGACTATACAAATATAGATGAAACATGTGATTGTTATACTTGCAAGCATTATACTAGATCATATATAAGACATTTATTAATGTGTAATGAAATGTTAGCGGGAACATTATTATCAATACATAATATAAGGTTTTTAATAAAATTAACAGAAGATATAAGAAGTCATATAGAAAATAATACATTACTTTTGTTTAAAGATGAATTTATTAAAAATTATAGGGGTATTAAATGAATAAGGATTTAAATAAAATTATAATTATTTTTTCTATTATGATTATTATTGGTATTATAATTTGTTATTTAATTATAAACTATAATACTAAAGAAGAATTGCTACCTTTTATAAATTATAGTTCAAATATAAATTTTCTTTATTTTTATTAATTTATGTAATATAATAGTAATATAAGATAAGGATGTGTTATATGAATTTAGTTGATATTATCATAATTGGAATGTTAATTTTATTTGGGTTAACAGGTTTTGTAAGAGGTTTTTTTAAACAAACAATAATATTTATTGGAACAATATTTGTTATTATTTTTGCTTTTTTATTAAAAAATCCAATTTCTACAGTAATGTATAAAAGTCTTCCTTTTTTAAAATTTGGTGGTTTATCAAGTTTAAATATTTTGTTATATGAATTAATTGCATTCATTTTAATGATTTTTGTTTTATCAATAATATTATCATTAATTATTAAAATAAGTGGAATTATAGAAAAAATACTTGATGTAACTATTATTTTAGCAATTCCTTCAAAAATATTAGGATTAATAGTTGGATTAATTCAGGGTGTAGTAATATTATATGTTATTTTATTTATTGTAAGTTTACCTGTTTTTAAAAGAGATTTATTAAAAGACTCTAAATACGCAAGTATTGTTCTAAATAATACTCCAGTTATGAAAGATCTTGGTAAAAATTCAATAAAGGCATTTGATGAAATTGCTGAATTTACTGAAAATAAAATAGATTTAAAAGATGTAGAGGAAACAAATAAAAATATTATTGAAATAATGTTAAAAAATAATATTGTTTCAACTGATAATATAAAATATTTAGTAGACAACAAAAAAATAGAAATAAATAATATAAATGATTTAATAAGTAAATATGAGGAGGAAAAATAATGTTATATCATGAAATTGATGAAAAAAAAATAGATGAAATTATTAAAGAAGGAGTTGTATTATT
>CALVIA010000040.1 GCA_944329255.1 uncultured Bacilli bacterium | reverse complement strand
TCATATAAACATTATATATTAAAATAACCAACCTTGAAAAGGTTGGCGATTAAAATTTATTTTAATCTTTTTTTATTGTAATAATATTTTATTTATATAAAATATTTGATATAATTATATTGTTTGTATAGGAGGTAAAATATGTATAAAATATGGAATGATTTTGTAAAAGGGGCTTGGTGTGATAAAATTGATGTTGAAGATTTTATTAAACTGAATTATAAAGAATATACTGGAAATGATAATTTTTTAGTTGGAATTAGTGATAAAACAAAAAACGTATGGAATAAATGTGAAAAATTATTAAAAGAAGAATTAAAAAATAAAGTTTTAGACATAGATACAGAACATTTTTCATCTATAAGTGGATATGATGCTGGTTTTATTGATAAGGATAATGAAGTTATTGTTGGCTTGCAAACTGATGCTCCATTAAAAAGAATTGTGAATCCATATGGTGGATTTAGAATGGTTAGACAAGAATTAGAAGCATATAATTATGAATTAAATAAAGATCTTGATAAATATTTTAATATGTTTAGAAAAACACATAATCAAGGAGTATTTGATGCGTATACAAAAGAAATAAGAGCAGCAAGGAAATCTGGATTATTAACCGGACTTCCTGATGCTTATGGTAGAGGAAGAATAATTGGTGATTACAGAAGAGTAGCACTATATGGAATTGATTATTTGATAGAAGAAAAACAAAAGGATTTAGATAATATTAAAAGTCCTATGGATGACGAAACTATCAGATTAAGAGAAGAAGTTTCTATGCAAATAAGAGCATTAGAAGAAATGATAATTATGGCAGATAAATATGGTATAGATATTAGAAAGCCAGCAGAAAATGCAAAAGAAGCTGTTCAATTTTTATATTTTGGATATTTAGCAGCAGTTAAAGAAAATAATGGAGCTGCAATGAGTCTTGGAAGAATTGATGCATTTTTAGATATATATATAGAAAACGATATGAAAAAGGGTATATTAAATGAAATAGATGCCCAAGAATTAATTGATCAATTGGTAATTAAATTGAGACTAGTGAGACATTTAAGAACACCTGAATATGATGAATTGTTTTCAGGAGATCCTACTTGGGTAACTTGTTCAATAGCTGGTATGTTAGATAATAAAAAGTCATTAGTTACAAAAACTTCTTTTCGTATCCTACATACTTTAACAAATTTAGATCCTTCACCAGAACCAAATATGACAGTATTATGGAGTGAAAAACTAAATGATAATTTTAAAAAATATTGTGCAAAAATTAGTATAGAAACAGATTCTATTCAATATGAAAATGATGATATAATGAGACCTATATATGGAAATGATTATGCTATTGCTTGTTGTGTATCTGCAATGAGAGTTGGTAAGGATATGCAATTTTTTGGAGCAAGATGTAACTTAGCTAAAACACTGTTATATAGTATTAATGGTGGTTATGATGAAATAAATAAGGTAAAAATACTTGATGGATTAGAAAAAAATACAGATGAATATTTAGATTATAATAAAGTAAAAAATGAATATTTTAAAGCTATTGAAAAGATGTGTAATATATATAGTGATGCAATGAATATTATTCATTATATGCATGATAAATATGCATATGAAGCAGGGCAAATGGCTTTACATGATACACATGTTGGTAGATTAATGGCATACGGAGTAGCGGGATTGTCAGTTGTTGCTGATTCACTTTCTGCGATAAAATATGCTAAAGTAAAACCTATTAGAGATGAAAATAATATTGCAATTGATTTTGAAATAGAAGGAGATTTTCCAAAGTATGGAAATGATGATGATAGAGTAGATAATATAGCAAAAGAAATTTTGGAAAAAGTTTATACATCTCTTAATTCACATAAAACATATAGAAATTCAGTTGTAACATTATCTGTATTAACAATTACTTCAAATGTAGTTTATGGTTCAAAAACAGGATCAACTCCAGATGGAAGAAAAAAAGGAGTTCCTTTTGCACCGGGTGCTAACCCAATGCATGGAAGAGACAAAACTGGTGCTATTGCAAGTTTAAATTCAGTTGCAAAATTAGATTATGAAGCTTGTTGTAGAGATGGAATATCAAATACATTTTCAATAATTCCAAATTCACTTGGAAAAGACAAGGATGAACAAATAAATAATTTAGTAAGTTTATTAGATGGGTATTTTATACAAAAAGCTCATCACTTAAACGTAAATGTTTTAAATAGAGAAACATTAATAGATGCTATGGAAAATCCAGAAAAATATCCATTATTAACAATTAGAGTATCTGGATATGCAGTTAGATTTAATAGATTAACAAGAAAACAACAAGAAGAAGTAATTTCAAGGACATTTCATGAAAAATTATGATATTAGGTAGTGTTAATTCGATTGAAAGCATGGGACTGGTTGATGGTCCTGGAATAAGAACAGTTGTTTTTTTGAACGGATGTAATTTAAGATGTAAATATTGTCATAATCCAGAAATGTGGTATATGCAAAAAAAAAATATTAGTAGTGATGATTTGGTAAAAAAAATTTTAAGAAACAAACCATATTTTAAAAACAATGGTGGAGTTACTTTCTCTGGGGGAGAACCATTACTACAATATGAATTCTTATTAGATACTTGTAAAAAATTAAAAGAACAAGGTATTCATATTGCTATTGATACAGCAGGATTTGGCCTTTCAAATTATGATGAATTATTTAATTATGTAGATTTAGTATTATTAGATATAAAACACGTTAATAAAAAGGGATACAAAGAATTAGTAAACGGTGATATGGATAAATTTTGGGAATTTGTAAATTTTTTAAATAAAAAAAATATAAAAATATGGATAAGACAAGTAATATTACCCGGAATAATGGATAATGATAAATATTTAAATGATTTACTTCAAATTATAAAGAAAATAAGAAATATTGAAAAAATAGAATTTCTGCCATACCATAATATGGCTATTAGTAAATATGAAAAACTAAACATAAATTATCCATTAAAAGATTTGCCAGAAATGGATAAACAAAAATGTAAAGAATTAGAATTAAAATTTTTAAAAATGATAAAATAAAAAAAGGAATTATTATTCACTCTCAGAATATAATTCCTTTTTTAATACATTTAAATTTTCTTGCATAATACTTATAAAATCTTCACCATTATTTGTATCTTCTTCAGATAATGTTGTAAGAGGATTAAAATATAATTTTTCTATATTATAATTATTAATTAATTTATTTGCTTCATCTGATAAAACATCATCTGGAAGCATAATTATATATTTAATATTTTCATTTTCTATTTCACTTTTAATATCATTAATTAATTTATCATTTAAAGTATTATCTTCATCTAACGAAAGAATATTTACGTTATATTTAGATAAAAAATTAAATACATTATTAGATACAAGAATATTATTGTCATCAGCATTTTCAACCAGTAATTTTATTTCTGCATCTAATTCAGAAATTTCTAAATATATGTTATCATAATTTTCATCAATTTTTCTTTTTAAAAAAGAATTAGTTATATATTCTTTCATACCATTTTTGATATTTAAGCATAGCATTAAAAAATTAGATGGATTAATCCACAATTCTTCAATTCCGTTTTCAATTTCCATTCCCATTGTCGCATCAACTATCATTAAATCTTTATTTTTATTAATCATTTTAACAGCATAATCTTTTTCATTACTTAAGCCATTGTACACAAATAAATTTCCTTTGCTATAATCACTAAGTAATTTATCTGATAAATCAATAACTTCATTAGGATAAACGCTACTTATATTACTATATTCACCATATAATTTTTTTGTAATATATTCAATAGGATAAGTTGTAGTATAGATTTGAATATTTTCCATACTATCTTTTTTACAACCACTTAACATAAAAATACAAATAAAACATAAAATTAATTTCTTCATTTTTCCTCCTTTATTGGTACCGGATCATATCCAATACTGCCCCATGGGGCACATCTTAAAATTCTTTTAATACTTAGAATGCTTCCTTTAATAACACCAAACCTAATTAAACACTGAATTGAATAATCAGAACAAGTTGGAGTATACCTACACATACTATGCCAAGGTCCTGGTATTAACTGATATATTTTTATTAAACCAATTAACAAATACCTCATAATTTCACCTATTATATTATAACATGATTTATTTATTAATTTCAATATTTACATTTATGTATTAATTTATATAAATTTTATAATTGTTGTATATACATAATTTTTATTATATAATTATATTGGTGATTTTATGGAAATACTTAAAAAGTTAAATGTTATTCCTAAAGATATAACTATATATGAAACAGCATTTACTCATAGTTCTTTTTGTAATGAAAATAAAGGATTTGAAGATTACGAAAGATTAGAATTTTTAGGAGATAAAGTTTTGGATTTTATTGTAAGTGAATTTTTATATAGAAAAAGACATGTTTTAGAAGGCGAAATGACAAAGATAAGGGCATCTCACGTTTGTGAGGAGGCATTAGCAGAATATTCATTAAATTGTAATTTTGATAAAAATTTAAGACTTGGTAAAGGTGAGGAATTAACTGGTGGTAGGTCAAAAAAAGCAATACTAGCAGATGTATTTGAGGCATTTATTGGAGCACTTTATATTGATCAAGGATTAGATATTGTTAGAAAATTTGTAGATATGACAGTAATTGATTCTATTAATAAAAATGAAGAAATATTTAATGATTATAAATCTTTATTACAAGAATTAGTTCAAACAGATAAAAAATCATTAGAATATATTTTAATAAATGAAACAGGTCCATCACATGATAAAAAATTTACTGTAAATGTTGTAGTTTCCAATATTGTTTATGGTACAGGTGTTGGTAAAACAAAAAAAGAAGCTGAACAAAATGCTGCAAAAGATGCATTAGATAAAAGGGCATAAATATGTATAGAAAATATTTTAAAAGATTTTTTGATATCATATTATCTTTAATATTTATAATTATTTTATTTCCTTTAATGATAATTTTGTCTATAATAACAAAAATTTCTTTTAAGGGAAAAGTAATATATTCCCAAAAAAGAGTTGGACTTAATAATAAACCATATGATATATATAAATTTAAAACTATGAAAGATAATACAAAAGAAACTACTAAAGTAAGTAGATTTATAAGAAAAATTGGTGCTGATGAAATATTACAATTTTTTAATGTTCTAAAAGGTGATATGTCTATTGTTGGACCAAGACCTTTCATTTATAAAGAAGAATTACCAATAATGTATGATGATAAAAGGCATTCAGTAAGACCAGGTATTACAGGACTTTCTCAGGTGAGTGGAAGAATGACTTTATCGCATAGAAGAAAATTAGAAATAGATAATGAATATATTGATAATTTATCATTTATATTGGATGTAAAAATAATCTTAAGAACAATAATATATATTTTAAAAACTATCTTTAGATAGTTTTTTATTGTTAGTACTATAAATTTATAGTATAATTTTTATGTTAGAAGGTGACTTTATGTATTTAAAACAAATAAAAATTAATGGATTTAAATCATTTGCAGATAAAATTAACTTTGAACTAGAAAAAGGAATTACTGGAATAGTTGGACCTAATGGTTCTGGTAAAAGTAATGTTGTAGATGCCGTTAGATGGGTTTTAGGAGAACAATCCGTTAAATCTCTTAGAGGAGATGGAAATATGTGTGATGTTATTTTTTCGGGTAGTAAATCAAGAAAACCATCAAATAGCGCTTCTGTAACTCTTGTGTTTGATAATATAGATCATTCATTAAAAATTGATTTTTCAGAAGTTTCTATAAAAAGAACAATTTATAAATCAGGTGAAAATGAATATTTTATAAATAACGAAAAGGTAAGATTAAAAGATATTTTAGAATTATTATTAGATAGTGGTAGTGAAAAAGAATCATTTTCAATAATTTCACAAGGAGATATTTCAAATATATTAAGCACAAAACCAGAAGATAGAAGAGTTATATTTGAAAGTGCTGCGGGAGTATTAAAATATAAAAAAAGAAAAGAAGAAGCTTTAAAAAAACTTAATAAAACTAATGATAATATAGATAGAGTTAATGATATTTTAAATGAATTAGAAAGTAGATTATATCCATTAAAGGAACAATCCG
The DNA here is from genome assembly GCA_944329255.1 of uncultured Bacilli bacterium. Lineage (GTDB taxonomy): Bacteria > Bacillota_I > Bacilli_A > RF39 > UBA660 > CAG-1193. Next base: position 3,039 of record CALVIA010000040.1, on the reverse strand, counting down.
AAAAAGCGACTAAATATTTAAATACAAAAAAAGAATTGGAAGAAGTAGAAATTTCATTAATTATTAATGATATTGATAATATAAATAAAAATTATAATATAAATAAAAATAAAATAGATACTCTAAATAGTGAATTAATAGAAGTATCAACTTCTAATAGAAAACTAGATTCTACAATAACTTTAAAAAAATTAGATTTATCAAAAACAAATGAATTATTAAAAGAAAAACAAAATGAATTATTATTTATAACTAAAGAAGTAGAAAAATTAAACGGACAAAAAAATATTATTTCAGAAAGAAAAAAATATGAAATAGATGATATAAAATTACATAATAATATTATGTTTTTAAAGGAAGAACATTTATCATACAAAAATAAAATTGAATTATTAAGTAAAGAAATAAATGATATTCTAAAAGATTTAAATATAAATAAAGATATAAAAACAAATTGTGAAAATAAATTAAATAATTTAGAAATTGATAAAAACAAATTATTTAGTAATTACAACGTTAAAAATAAAATAATTACTAACAATGAATATAAAATAAATGTTTTAGAAAATTCGATAGATAATAACAACACTTTCTCATATGCAGTGAAAAGTGTATTAAATAATACAAAATTATCAGGTATATATAATGCAATTGGAAATATAATATCTACAAAAGAATGCTATAAAAATGCTATTGAAATAGCAATTGGTTATAGTGCTTCATTTATTATTACTGAAAATGAAAAAGATGCAGAAAATGCAATAACATATTTAAAAAATAATTCACTTGGAAGAGTAACTTTCTTTCCAATAAATACAATTTTACCTAAAACAATAGACATAAATATAACAAACATTTTAAAAGATTATAAAGGATATATAGATATAGCATCTAATTTAGTAAATTACGATACAAAATATAAAAATATAATTTCAAATTTGTTAGGGAATATTATTGTGGTAGATAATATGAAAACAGCTAATGAAATTAGTAAAAAATTAAATCATAAATATAGAATAGTAACACTTGATGGAGATTTAATTAATGTTGGTGGATCCCTAACTGGTGGTTCATTAAAGAAAAGTAGTAGTGCACTACTAGATAAAATGGAAAAAGATAAATTATTAAAAGAAAATGAAATATTGTTAAATGAATTAAAAAACATTGATAAAGACATAAATGATAATAAAAATCAAATAGAAAGTATATCTTTTAAACTTGATTCATCTAATAGAAAAATTATTTATTGTAATGAAATTTTAAATATAAAAAATAATGAATTAACAAAATATAAAGAAAAATTAGAAGAAATACAAAATAATATTGATGGATTTAATAATGTAAAAAATAATGTGTTAAATGAAGAAGAAGAAAAAATTATTAATAGTTATTATGAATCTTTAAAAAATAAAGATATTTTAAATAATGATATTAATAAATTAAATAATGAGGTAAAAGATATACAAGATGAAATAAATGTTTATGAACACAATTATAAAGAAAGTAATAGTAAATATTATAAAATACAAAATGAATTAAAAGAATTGGAAATAGAAATTGGAAAATATGATATAAAATTAGATAACTTATTAAATACTTTAACAGTAGATTATAATATTACATATGAAAAAGCTAAAAAAGATTATATATTAATATTAAGTGAAGAAGAAGCAAGAAAAAAAGTTTTTGAATTTAAAAAAATTATAAATGATTTAGGTCAAGTAAATTTGGGAGCAATAGAAGAATATAAAAGTGTTAAAGAAAGATATGATTTTTTAAATAGTCAAAAAGAAGATCTTTTCAAAGCAGAGAATACATTAAATGATATTATCAATGAAATGGATCAAGTAATGAAAAATGAATTTATAAAAACTTTTAATTTGATAGAAAATGAATTTAAAAATGTTTTTAAAGATTTATTTGGAGGTGGAACAGCTTATTTAAAATTAACTAATCCAGATAATATGTTAGAAACAGGTATTGATATAATTGCACTTCCACCAGGTAAAAAACTATCTTCAATTTCTTTACTAAGTGGTGGAGAAAAAGCTCTTACTGCTATTGCATTATTATTTGCAATATTAAGAGTTAATCCAGTACCATTTTGTATATTAGATGAAGTAGAAGCTCCTTTAGATGAAGCAAACGTTGATATATTTGGAAAATTTATTAAAAAAATGGAAGACAAAACACAATTTATTATTATTACACATAAAAAGAAAACTATGGAATACGCAAATGTTTTATATGGAATAACAATGCAAGAGTCAGGTGTTTCAAAATTGGTAAGTGTTAAATTAGAAGAATTAAATAAGGAGTATATATGAAAATAGCAAATGAATGGAAAGATTATGAACTATTGGAAATGAAAAATGGAATGAAAAAGGAAAGATGGGGTGAATATATATTAGTAAGACCAGATCCACAAATAATATGGAATGATGATTCAAAATTTAATGGCTATGATGCCATTTACTATAGAAGCAATAAAGGTGGAGGACACTGGGAATATAAAAATAAATTAAAAGATAATTGGCAAATCAAATATAAAAATTTAACATTTAATATTAAACCCATGAGTTTTAAACATACGGGTTTGTTTCCAGAACAAGCAATTAATTGGGATTATATGATAGATAAAATTAAATCATCAAAAAGAGAAATAAAAGTACTTAATTTATTTGCATATACTGGTGGAGCAACAGTAGCTTGTTTATATGCAGGAGCTAGTGTTTGTCATGTTGATTCATCAAAAGGTATGGTAAGCTGGGCAAAAGAAAATGTTTATTCATCAAATTTAGCTGATAAAAAAGTAAGATTTATTGTTGATGACGTTATAAAATTTGTAGAAAGAGAAATAAGAAGAGGAAATAAATATGATGCTATAATTATGGATCCACCAAGTTATGGAAGAGGAGCAAATAAAGAGGTTTGGAATATAGAAACAGATTTATATAAATTATTAAAATTATGCAATAATATATTAAGTGAAAAACCATTATTTTTTATAATAAATTCATATACAACAGGATTATCACC
>CALVIA010000039.1 GCA_944329255.1 uncultured Bacilli bacterium | reverse complement strand
TGAAAATATAAATACAGATAAAAATGAAGAAGATAATAAAATTGAAAATATAAATAAAGAAGAAAATAATATAGAAACATTGCCGTATTTAGGATTAAACATTAACGATGAAAAAATTTATAAAAATAATAATAATAATTTTTTTAGTTATATTTTTTACAGCTTGTTCAAATATTAAAATTACTAAAAAAAATTATAGCAATAAATTAATTATTCCGGCAATAAATATAAATCATGAATATAATATTTTGAGTATAAAAAATGAAGTTATTGGAATAGCAATGTTTAAGGAATATGGAAGACCAAATTTGGATAAAACTAATACTATTATAGGAGGACATTCAGGAACTGGAGAAAAAGCAATATTTAATAATTTAATAAATTTAAATAAATATGATCACATAATTTTATATTATAATAATATAAAATATAAATATATTGTGCAAAAAGTTTTTGAGGTTGATGAAAAAGAAATAAAAATTTTAGATAATACAGGTAAAAATATTTTAACTATTTTATCTTGTAAATTAAACGATGATAAAAAGAGAATTGTAATTCAAGCAAGCCAAATTTGACATATGACAAAATGTCAGTTATAATGTAAGCAGATTGGAGATGTTCATATGGCAAAACAAACTTTTTTGAATTTACCTGATGAAAAAAAAGAAAAAATAATAAAAGCTTTAAAAAAAGAATTTAGCAGAGCATCTTTAAAAGACTCATTAGTATCTAATATAATAAAAGACGCTCAAATACCAAGAGGTAGTTTTTATCAGTATTTTGATGATATAGAAGATTCATTTTATTTTATTGTTGATGAATATTCTAAAAAAATTAAAAAGTTTTTATTAGATTCAATTACGAAAAATAAAGGTGATATCATTTCATCATATAGAGATTTATATATATATATACTTGATATGATAGAAGATGAATCGAATAAAAAATATTTTGAAAAAATATTTTTAAATATGAATTATAAAACACAAAGTATGTTTACACCAAATTTTAATGATGGACTTAATATTGTAATAAATCATGTAGATATAAAACAATTAAATATTAATTCAAAATTTGCTATTGGATATGTAATCGATATAATTGAATCTACAATGATGAATAATATTATAAAAAGTTATAAAAGGAATTTAAGTAAAGAAAAAAATATAGAAGTATTTGAAAGAGAATTAGCATTAATATGTTTTGGAATATTAAAAAAATAATATAAAGTAGGTGGGATTATGGGGTATACTTGTTCTGACTGTACCAAAATGGATTTACAGGATAGAGATTATTATGATAGAGCTTATTGTTGCGAATATAAAAAGTATTATCCAATAAGTGATATTATTTGTAGTAAATTTGAAGAAAGATATGAATATAGAACATGTTATTTAACTACATTATTTTGTGAAATAAAAGGGAATGATGATAATTGTTTTGAATTGGAAACATTAAGGGGCTTTAGAGATTGGTATATGAAAAATTCGCCATTATGTAAACCACTTCTTGATGAATATAATATTGTAGGACCTATGATTGCTTGTTTTATAGCAAATGATAGTAATATACAACAAGTGATTGATAAAATGGATGAAAGCATATATAAAGCAATTGATTTAATTTTTGAAGAAAAATATGAAGCTGCAATGCAGACGTATATAGAATTAGTAAATTACTTAAAAATAAGATATCAAAAAAAATTAAACTATTGTAAAATAAAAAGACTTTAAATTTTAAAGTCTTTTATATTTTTATCATACATATTCTTTCCATCAAAATACTTTTTTTCTTTGTATTTTAAAATTAATGCAACTATTTTAGAAGGAAATTTTGAAACTAATATATTATAACTTGTTATTGAATCATTATAATATTTTTCTATAGCTTTCAATTTTGTATTTATATTTATTATTTCATACCATAAATCATTAAAAGTATTATTTTTAAGTATTTTGGAATTATCATTTTTTATTGTATAAATTTTAGATTCATAATCAGCTAATTTTCTATAAAATTCAAATGAAGAAATGTTTATATCTTTTATTTCCTCTATATCATCAAAATCTTTTGTATCTTTAATAATTTTTTTAATCTCAGCAATTATTTTTACAATTAAATCATACTTTAATCTTAAATTATCATCTATTTCATTTTCAGATGAATTAATTTTTATAATTTGTGTTTTTATTTTATTATAAATTTGTATATAAAATATTAATACCAAACATGTAAAAATTAAAGTATATAAAAATATTTTGAACAACTCCATAGTATCACCTTCTACTATATAAAATTATATCAAAATAATTTTATATATACAATATTAAAAGTTTTTTATATAATTAATTTTTTCATCAAATTCCACATAATCTAAATATATCAGTAGAAGTAAATACCATTTGCCTGTTTTTGGATCACTTACTATAATGTGGTCTCTACCAGATTGTTCAATAACACCTGTGTATGTTTTATCCTTCCAATTAAGTGAATCAGGATAAGACATAAAAAACTTTCCTACTTTTCCTTTGTTTAATCTTAAAATATTTTCTATATATGATTGTTCTTCATACAAATTTCCAACAGTAGGGGCTACTTGTTGATTTGGAGTAACACTAGATTGAATTGAATTTTGATATAAAGGACTATAGTAATTATTATTATTCATAAATGCTCCTTTCATATTTAAATATATGAAAAAAAATATAAAATATGATATAATAAAAAAGGTGATGAAAATGAAATTAAATATTGCAATATCAGCAAGACATGTGCACTTAAATGAAGAAGATTTTATATATCTTTTTGGAAAAGAAAAAAAATTGACTAAATATAAAGATATAGGACAACCTGGACAATTTGCAGCTGAAGAAAAAGTTAATATTATTACAGAAAAAAGTAGATTTGATAATGTAAGAATTGTTGGGCCAATACGAAAATACACACAGGTGGAAATAAGTAAAACAGATTCATATATATTGGGAATTAATCCGCCAGTAAGAGATTCGGGAGATTTAGAGAATTCAGAAAAAGTTATTATAGAATATGGTGAAAAACAATTGTTAAAAGAAAATTGTTGTATTATTGCAAATAGGCATATTCATATAAAAAATAGTGATTTAAATAAATATAATCTTAAAAATGGGCAAACTGTAAAATTAAAAGTATATGGAGAAAAAGGAGCCATATTAGAAAATGTAAAAATTAAAGCATCTGACGATGCATTATTAGAAGCACATTTGGATTTAGATGATGCAAATGCAAATATTATAGATACTAATGTATTAGGTGAAGTAATATATGAATGAATTTAAAATATGTAATAAATGTAATGAAAAAAATTTTGAAAAATTAAAGCAAATGTTAATTGAAGTAGATTCAACTGCAAAAATATTTGTAGGATGCCAAAGCATGTGTGCAATTGGTAAAAATAAATATTTTGTAATTGTTAATGGAATTCCTATAATTTCTGATGATTTAAACCAATTAATAGAAAAGGTAAAGTTAAATATTTAAGAAAAATATGTTTAAAATAGGAAATATAGAAATAAAAAATAATGTTGTTTTAGCACCAATGGCAGGAATATGTAATAGTGCATTTAGAAGAATTGTAAAAGAATTTGGTGCAGGTTTAATTTATGCAGAAATGGTAAGTGACAAAGCAATAGTTTATGAAAATGAAAAAACAAAAAAAATGTTATATATGACAGATGAAGAAAGACCTATATCTCAACAAATTTTTGGTAGTGATGTAGAATCGTTTGTTAATGCAGCTAAAATAGTTTATAAAGAAATGAAACCGGATATCATTGATATAAATATGGGATGTCCGGTTCCAAAAGTTGCTGTTTCAGCTCAAGCAGGTGCAGCTCTTTTAAAAAATCCAGAAAAAGTTGGAGAAATTGTAAAACAAGTAGTTAATGCCGTTCCAATTCCAGTTACAGTTAAAATTAGAAGTGGATGGGATTTTAACCATATAAATGCAATAGAAATTGCAAAAATTTGTGAAAAAAATGGAGCAAGTGCGATATGCGTTCATCCTAGGACAAGAAGTCAAAGATATGAAGGAAAAGCTGATTGGAGTGTAATAAAAGAAGTTAAAAAAAATGTTTCAATTCCAGTAATAGGGAATGGAGATATTAAAACCGTTTATGATGCAAAAAAAATGTTAGAAGATACAAAGTGTGATGCAATAATGATAGGAAGAGGAGTATTAGGAAATCCATGGTTAATAAGAGATACAATTAATTATTTAAATTATGGAATAATTCCTAAAGAAATAACGAAAGAAGAAAAAATCGATATGTGTATTAAACATTTAAATTATTTATTAGAAGTAAAAGATGAAAAAACAGCTGTATTAGAAATGAGAAGTCATATTGCATGGTATCTAAAAGGAATCTCTGGTTCAAACGAAATAAAAAGAAAAATATTTATGTCTACAAAAAAAGAAGAAGTCATAAATATTTTAAATAATTTTAGAAATTAACATTACATTTTATTTACATTAATTATAAATTGATATAAAATACTTAATGAGGGAGTGACATATGAGAGAGTACACAGAACAAGAATTAATTAGGAGAGAAAAAGCAAAAAAATTAAAAGAAAACAATATTGATCCATTTGGAAGTAAATTTGATGTCAACATTGATACTAAAACAATTAAAGAAATGTATAACAATATGTCTTTAGAAGAATTGGAAGAAAAAGATATTGAAGTTTCAATTGCCGGAAGAATTATGACAAAAAGAGGCAAAGGAAAAGCTGGATTTATGCATATTCAAGATAAATATGGTCAAATACAAATTTATGTAAAGATTGACAATGTTAAAGAAGAAGCATACGAATTATTTACTTCTGCAGACATAGGAGATATTGTAGGTATTAGAGGTAAAATATTTAGAACACATATGGGGGAATTAAGTATTAAAGCTTTTGAATACATTCATCTTGTAAAAGCATTAAGACCTTTACCGGAAAAATTTCATGGACTTGTAGATGTTGAGGAAAGATTTAGAAGAAGATATGTAGATTTGATAATGAATGAAGAATCACGAAAAATTGCATTTATAAGACCTAGGATTATCAGAAGTATACAAGAATACCTTGATTCAAATGGATATACTGAAGTAGAAACTCCTATATTAGGAACAATATTAGGTGGTGCAGCGGCTAAACCATTTATTACTCATCACAATACATTAAATATTGATATGTATTTAAGAATTGCAACTGAATTATCTTTAAAAAGATTACTTGTAGGAGGAATGGATGCTGTATATGAAATTGGAAGATTATTTAGAAATGAAGGGATGGATAGGAAGCATAATCCTGAGTTTACAACAGTAGAATTATATAAAGCATATACAGATTTAGATGGAATGAAAAAAGTGTGCGAAGATCTATTTAGAAAATGTGTTTATGATTCACTTAATACTTACACATTGACATGGAAAGGGCATGAAATAGATTTTAGCAAGCCATTTAAAAGCGCAAAAATGGTAGACCTTATAAAAGAAAAAACTGGAGTAGATTTTTACAATAAAATGTCAAAAGAAGAGGCAATTGAATTAGCTAAAAAATTTGATGTTGAGGTATTAGAACATTTCGAAGTTGGCCATATTATAAATGCATTTTTTGAAAAATATGTAGAAGATACATTAATTGAACCAACATTTGTATGTGAATATCCAATTGAAGTTAGTCCTCTTGCAAAAAAATGTAAAGATGAAAGATTTACAGAAAGATTTGAAATATTTATTTGTGGATCTGAATATGGTAATGCATTTACTGAATTAAATGATCCAATTGATCAAAGAGAAAGATTTGAAAATCAGTTAAAAGAAAAACAACTTGGAAATGATGAGGCAAATGATTTAGATGAAGATTTTATTGAGGCACTAGAATATGGTATGCCTCCTGCTGGCGGTCTTGGTATCGGAATAGATAGATTAGTAATGATGATAACTGGACAGGAAAATATAAGGGAAGTAATTTTGTTTCCACACATGAAAAATAAGTAATTTAAAGGAGAAAATATGAAAAACAAAAAAAATATTAAAGCATTTGGAATTTTATTGTTATTTACAATAGTTTTAACATGGATTATTCCATCAACAACTGTAGGAACAGATGAGTTAATAACAGGAAGTATTTCATCTGTAGGATTTGCTGATATATTTACAGCACCTGAAATATTATTACAATATTTTGGAAAAACATCTATATTAATTTTATTTATAGGTATGTTTTATGGGGTTATAAATAAATCAGGAGTTTATAAAGCTTTTGTAGATACTATATCTCAAATTGCAAAAAAACATAAAAATATTTTTGTAATTATAACAGTTTTATTTTATATGATTACAACTTCATTAACAGGAATATATATTCCAATGTTAATGTTTATCCCAATTTCAATAGCGATTTTATTTAAATTAAAATATAGTAAAGTACAAGCTATTTTGGCAACAATTGGTGCATCAACAATTGGATTATTATCTCAAATATCTAATACATTACTTCAACAAATAAGCGGAGTAGAGGATAACACATATTTATTTATAAAAATAGGAATGCTTGTAGTTTTAGCAGTTATAACAATATTATATTTATTAAAAATTGATGTAAAGAATACTAAAGAAGAATTAAATGAAGAAAAAATACTATTTGTACCATCAAATAGAAGTGCAAAAAAACAAGCCAATATTAAAGGAACTTCTTTATATATTGTATTATCATTATTGTTTATAGTATTTGTGTTTGGGCTTACACAATGGAAAAATCAAGAAGTTTTTGTTGAAATTTATGATGCAATAAAAAATGTTAAAATAGGAAATTTTGCAATTTTAAATTCAATGTTAGGATATTTTGAAACTTTTGGATTATGGACTCAAACATCACTATATCCAACAATTGCATTAGCAATAATTGTTATTTCAATTACAAACAAGTTAACTTTTGATGAAACAGTAGAATCATGTGTTAGTGGAGCTAAAAAAGTCATTGGTTTAGCAATATTTGCAGCAATAATAAATTTGATTTTAATATTTACATTAAATTCAGGATTTGTTGGAACAATAATTAATTTTATTGCAAAGAGTGGAAATATAGCATTAGTTACACTTGCATCATTAATTTCTAATATATTTATGGTTGATTTAGAATATGCTATAAGGTATGTTCCACAAGTTTTATCACTTTCTGCAAATAATACTACTATAAGTGAATTATATTGTTTAATATTACAATTTACATATTCATTTGTTATGCTAATAGCACCATCAAGTGTATTATTAATGGTTGGATTAAATTATGTAGAAGAAAATTATATGAAATGGGTTAAATATATTTGGAAATTAGCAATAGCTATATTAGTTATTTGTTTTATTGGAATAACTATAGCAGCAGTAATTTAAAAAAAGGATTTTGTCCTTTTTTTTTGTATAAAAATATAAAAAATGTTTCATAACATACATAGAATATAAAGAAAGGGGCAATTATGTATAATAGATTTGATGAGGAATGCCAAAAAATTCTAATTAATTCTAAATTTGAAAAGAAGGAATTGAAGCATCAATACATTAGTTCTGAACATATAGTTTTATCAATATTAAAAAATGATAATGAATTATCAAAAATATTAAATAAACATAACTTAAATTATAAAAATTTTAAAAAAGAAATAATAAATTCAATAGGATATGGAAATTGTAATGATGATTTATTTGTATTTACTCCTCTTGTTAAAAGAATATTAGAAGTTGTTGTAAATGAGTCAAGAGAAAACCATACAGAAAGTATTTCTATATTTAATCTATTTCTTTCAATTTTAGAAGAAGGAGAAGGTATTGCAATAAAGTTAATGCTTCAAATGAAAATTGATTTGGATAAAATATATAGTACTATATTAAAAAAAATTGATGTTAAAAAAAATACTAAAAAGAAAAGTATTTTAGAAGAAATAGGAACAAATTTAAATGAAAAAGCCAAAATAGGTAAATTAGATCCTGTGATAGGACGCGAAAAAGAAATAGAGCGAATTTTAGAAATATTATGTAGAAGAACAAAAAATAATCCAATATTATTGGGTGATGCAGGAGTTGGTAAAACCGCAATTGTAGAGGAATTAGCAAATAGAATTGTAAATAATAATGTACCAGAAATATTAAAAAATAAAAAAATAATATCTTTAGACATGGCTTCATCTGTTGCTGGAACAAAATATAGAGGGGAATTTGAGGAAAGAATGAAAAAAATACTTTCTGAATTAGAAGAAGACGAAGATATAATAATATTTATTGATGAAATACACACAATAATGGGGGCCGGAGGAGCTGAAGGAGCAATTGATGCATCTAATATATTTAAACCAGCTTTAGCAAGGGGTAAAATGAGATGTATTGGTGCTACAACTAAAGATGAATATAAAAAATATATAGAAAATGACTCAGCAATAGACAGAAGATTTCAAAAAATATACATTAATGAACCAAACCAGGAAGAGCTGAAAGAAATATTATTAAATTTAAAACATATATACGAAAAATATCATAAAGTAAATATTAGTGAAAATATTATTGATAAAATCTTGTTTTATTCAAAAAAATACATTAAAGATAGAAATGAACCAGATAAATCAATTGATATTTTAGATGAGGTATGTTCAAAAGTTTCTTTAAAAGAAAATACAAATGAAAAAAAATTAAAAGAATTAGAAAAAAAATTGAAAAAATTAACAATTAAAAAAAATGAATATATTTCAAATAATGATTTTAAATCTGCTTTATTATATAAAGAAAAAGAAGATAGTATAAAAAATAATATAAATAAAATTAATATAATAAAATCAAATAAATATAAAAATGTAAAAGAGGAAGATATAATTAATGTTATAAAAAGCAAAATAGATACACCAAATATAAATTTTAATAAAGAAAATATAAATTTTATAAATAAAAAATTAAAAGAATATATATATTCACAAAACAATAAAATTGATGAATTAAATGAATTTACTAAAATGGTTAATTTAAGCAATTCTTGTTTATCGTTATTAATATGTGGAAATACCGGTGTTGGTAAAACTTTACTTGCAAATCAATATGCAGAATTGCTTGTAGGAAAAAATAATATAATAAAAATTGATTCAAATGATTATAAAGACTCATATTCAGTTAATAAAATAATAGGTTTACCACCAGAATATGCAATTCAAAATAATACAAAATGTGTTTTAGATAAAATTAAGGAAAAGCCTTATTCTGTAATAATTATTGATGAAATTGAAAAATGTAATAAAAAAGTTATTGATTTGTTTTTACAAATATTAAATGAAGGAGTAATAAAAAATTCTAAAGGAAAAGAAGTATCATTTGAAAATGTAATATTTATAATGACTTCAAATATAAATTTAAATAAAACTAGTTTAGGATTTAATGATAATAATAATGATTATATGAAAAAAATAAAAACAATTTTGGGAAATGTATTTGTAAACAAAATTAATAAAATATTAATATTAAATAATATTTCTGAAGAAAATATTACAAATATCATTTTAAAAAATATAAAATTATTAGAAGAAAAATATAGTGTTTCAATTAATTTATCAAAAAATGTTATAAATCAAATAAAAAACAATTTAGAATTTGAAACTAACGGGGTTTCTAAGTTAAAAGATTTTTTAAAAAATAATATAGAATCTTTAATATTTGATAATATAATAAATGATAATTATATTATAGAAATAAATAATTTAAATTTAATATCAATATAAAGAA
>CALVIA010000038.1 GCA_944329255.1 uncultured Bacilli bacterium | reverse complement strand
TGCTATTACTAATATTACTGCTAATATTACTATCACAGCTAAAAGTTCTACTAATGTAAATGCTTTTTTATTTTTCATTATATACTCACTCCCTATTTTATTATTATGAGTATATTATATCCTTCCTAATAAGTTTTTGTCAATTTAAATATAAAGAATATTTATATAAATAAAACATTATGTTATAATTAACATGGTGATATATATGAAACAAAAACAACAAACTTTTAGTTTCAAAATAAGTGACGAGTTGAAAAATGAAATGATTAATTATTTTCAATTTAAAAAAAGAGATAAAACTCCTCCATATGCTATATTTCAAGCTGATGAAGAAGATACTGTAGTTACATTATACGAATCAAATAAAGTTGTATTTCAGGGAATAAGTGCTGATATAGATGCTAATATGTGGAAAGAAAGAGAAAAGATTTTAACAGGAAAATATCCTTTAGAAAAAGAAAAAAATGAGAAAAAAAAAGAAGTAATTAATGATAAAATAGATTACTATTTTGTAAATTCAATTGGTAGTGATGAAGTTGGTACTGGAGATTATTTTGGTCCAATAATTGTTACTGCATCCTATGTAAATAAAAACGATATAAATTTTCTTGAAAACCTTGGAGTTAGAGATTCAAAAAAATTAACTGACGAAAAAATTTTAAAAATAGCGCCTGAAATAATGAAAAAAATTCCCCATGTAACAATTAATTTAACTAACGAAAAATATAATGAAATTTATTCATCAAATATAAATATGAATGCTATTAAAGCAGTGCTTCATAATAAAGCTTTATATTCGTTAATTAATAAAAAAGTATTTGATTATGAAATGATTGTAGTTGATCAATTTGTAAATGAAAAAAAATATTATGAGTATTTAAGTAAAACAAAATTTATAGTAAAAAATATACATTTTACTACTAAAGCAGAAGATAAATGCTTATCTGTTGCATGTTCTTCAATAATAAGTAGATATATATTTTTAAATGAAATTAAAAACATAGAAAAAGAATTAAATTTAATTGTACCATTAGGTGCAGGAAGTGATGTTGATTTAGTAGCTAAAAAAATTGCAGATAATAAAGGCTATGAAAAATTAAAATATTATACAAAACTTAATTTTAAAAATACACAAAAAATAAAAGATATTTAAATTAAAGTTATAATATAAAAGTATACACAAAAAGGTGTATACTTTTATTTTTTTTACTTATTAAAAAATATTAATTAAAAAAAACATATTAATTTAAAAATTAATATGTTATTTTATTAATCATTCTTTCTATAACTTTTTTGATATTTTTTTCATTAAATGGTTTATTTATTACATCAATTATTGGATACATAAATGCTTTTGAAATATCATCTTTTGTATCTACTCCGGTAATAATTGCAACAGGTACTTTATCAAATAAATTATTTTTATCCATATAATCTAAAACAGCAAATCCATCAACATTTGGCATGTTCAAATCTAAAAGCATACCTATAATTTTTGAATTAACGTCACTATTTATTGTATTTATTGCTTCATTTCCATCAGAAGCAACAATTACCTTATATGAATTATCAAACATTTTTTTAACAAAATTTTGAACTAAATTAGAATCATCAACAACTAATATAACTTTATCATCACTTATTATATTATTATTGTCATTTATTTTCACATTATTATTAACACCCATATAAGTACAAACAACACTTATAATTCTTTTTACTTCTTTTATTAAATCATCAAAATTTGAATATACAAAATCAACATTATTATCTTTTCCAGCTATTTCATGTTGCAAAGATAACTCTGCTAATTTTGTAAAACCAAGATATCTAGCATCGCTCTTTAATGAATGTGCTAAAATAGCATAATTATGCATATCACTATTTTCTTTATATAAAGTTAAAGAATTAACTTTATCATCAACACTTTCTAAAAACTCAGATAATGTTTCATCGTACATTTCCATATCCCCAAATAATTCTAAACTTTTATTAATATCAATACCATTATTTATTAACATTGTCTTATCTCTCATATCTATCCTCCTATTTAATTATATCATAAATTATACTCTAAAAAAAGCCATATATATTAAAAATAAAATTAAAAGAATAATTACAATTGTTGAATTAATTTTTTCTGATTTTGTTGTTTTATATTTTATACCAACCATCATAGCAGCAAGATATCCCCCAATAAGTCCACCTAAATGGGCAAAATTATCTATAGATGGTATCATAGTTCCTATAAATAAATTTAATAAAATAATCGGAATAATTTGTCTTGTAATAGAATTATTAAGAGTAACTCTATAATTATATCCAAAAAACAATAATGCTCCCATAAGTCCAAATATAGCACCTGAAGCACCGACACTAACAATAAAACCATTTGAAAAAACCAAAGACAATAAAGAACCCAAGATTATACTTAATAAATAAATTATAGAATATTTAACATGTCCAAAAAAAGATTCAACATCTTTTCCAATTATATAAAGAGCATACATATTAAATGTCAAATGAACTATTCCATTGTGTAAAAAAGCACTAGTTATAATTCTATATATTTCTCCATTTGCAACTAAATCTTTATTTAAACCACCAAACAATAATAATGTTAAAGCATCTTCGCTTCCATTTCCAAATATATACATTAATAAAAACAATAAAATGTTTAAAAAGATTATAGAATAAGTAACGTAAGGAATTTTTTCTTTAAATATTTCCTCTGTTTGTTTTGCTTCATTCATATTTTTTTTATTTATATCATTTGTAATTTTAGTAAATAGTTCTATTCCATTTTCATTAAATTTTAATTTATTTTCTATTTCAGGAAAATATTTTTTAATTTTATCAGAAGAAAATAAATCATCTTCATTATTAACTTTCAAACAATCAATATTTTTTAAAGAATTAAGCGTAACATATTCTCCTAAATCTAAAAATAATGATAAAACATTCATATCAAATGAAAAAGTTTTTAATTTTATTTTATTCATAATTTTTTTTGTTTTAAAAATATCAAAATCAAACTGTTCCTTATTATGAATATACCCTGTATTAATTCTAATAATTTTATAAGGTCCATCCATATTTTCAAGCCATATTTCATTTTCTATTCCTCTTAATATAATAGGGTTATACCCTTTCTCTGTAATAAAATAATGAAGTAGTTTCATAACTAATATATCTTTATCTTTAAATAATATTTCTTTCATTATATCTACCTTTCTTTAAATAAATTTAATATATCATAAAATTCTTTAGGACAGTCACATTCAAATTCCATATATTTTCCTTTAATTGGATGAACAAATCCTATAGACTTTGCATGCAACATTTGTCCAAAATCATTAATAATTTTTTTTCTGCCATATAATGGATCATTAACTATAGGATATCCTATGTAATTCATATGAACTCTAATTTGATGTGTTCTCCCTGTTTCTAATACACATTCAATAAGAGTTGAATCCTTATATCTATCTAAAACCTTAAAATGAGTTATAGCATCTTTTGAATTTATATCAGTAACAGCCATTTTCTTTCTATCAAACAAATCTCTTCCAATTGGTGCATCAATAGTACCACTATCATTTTTAATAACACCATGTACAAGGGCAATATATTTTCTATTTACCTTTCTCTTTTTTATTTCTTCACTTAAATATAAGTGAACATCATCGTTTTTAGCAACAAGTAATAACCCACTTGTATCCTTATCAATTCTGTGAACTATTCCTGGTCTAATTTTATCATTAGACAAACTTGTATAATACATAAGTCCGTTAACCAAAGTATTAGTATAATGTCCTAAAGATGGATGAACAACCATTCCACTTGGCTTATTTACAACCAATAAATATTCATCTTCATATATTATATCTAAATCCATTTTTTCTGGTAATATTTCATTATTTTCTATTATATCATTAACAATTATTTCATCATCAACTCTAACAATATAACTATTTTTTATATCTTTTCCATTTACTTTTATATTGTTACTATCAATTAATTTTTGTATTTTACTTCTACTTATATTTAATAAATCAATTAAATATTTATCTATTCTAATATCACAAAAATCTCTATCAACAACAAATATTTTCATCAGTATCACCTCTTTTTAAATAATATATAATAATAAATAAAGAACTAAAAACAATTAAAATATCAGCAAAATTGCATATAAAAAAATTATAATTATAAAAATACAAATCAATATAATCAATTACATATCCATAAAATAATCTATCAATTAAATTTCCAATAATCCCTGCCATTAAACAACTATAACATATACTAACACTTTTTGAATTACCTTTTTCAAAAAAAAGTTTTATAATATAAATAATAGCAACAAAACCTATAATAATAAATAAAAATCTTCCTCCACTTAATATACTAAACGCACCCCCATAATTTTTTACATATGTTATTTTTACAAAATTATTTATAATATTTATAGAACTATTTAAATTAAAATTATTTACTATTATAAATTTTATTATTCTATCAATAATGATTAAAAAAATTGATAGAATAAAATATTTTTTTTTCATTTTATCACCATATAAATTATATCATAAAAATATATATTCTACAATTTTGTTAAAAATAAATAAAAAGTACCAAATTAAGTACTTTTTATATTAATTTATCTCTAGTATAAATATCGACTTTACCAGGCATATATACTTCAAAATATGTATCACTTAAACATTTTATAAAACATAAACCTTCTATTACTAAATCACAATCTTTTTTTACTTTTATTTTAATTGATTCTAAATTTAAAAACTTTTCATTATTTATATAACTGATTTTATCAATTGTAACATTATTAGAAATATAAATTGATATATTTGATTCATTTAAAACATTAATTCTACCAATATCATCAATAAGTAAAGATGTTTTTTCTTTAATTTGGTATATTCTAGGATTTATTTCCTGCTTAACTCCAATTTTCTTTACTATATCTTCGTTTATATAATTATTTATATCTCCATCATTTAATAAACCTGGAGTATCAAGCAATGTTAAATCATCGTTTATTTTTATAGAAATAACATTTAAAGTAGTTGAAGGCATATAACTTGTAACAATAAAATTATTGTTTTCAGTATAATTTTTAATCATTTTATTAATAAATGTTGACTTTCCAGCATTAGTATTACCTAAAACATATACATTTTTTCCATTTTTATACTTATTTATCTTATCTAAAACCAAATCAATATTGTAATTTTTTTCACTACTTATTAATATTATTTCTTTATATTTAGGATACTTAATTTTAAAATATTCAATAATTTTATCTTTATTTACACTTTTAGGAATACAATCAATTTTTGAAATAAGTAAAATACAAGGAGAATATATCTTACTATAAATATATTCCATATTTCCCATATTAAATAAATCAACAATATGTAAAACAAGTTCGTTCATTTTAAATATATCTTTAATAATATTTTTATAATATGAATTAGATTTATTTGTTACTTTATATTCTCCATAATGTTTTAATCTAAAACATCTTTTACACATAACTACTTCATCAAAATTTTTTGGATTTACATATCCATCTTCAAAAGGTTCTTCACATTGTAATTTTATTCCACATCCAATACAATACTTAATCATAATAATTTCCCCTTTTAAATAAATTCTTTTTTTCTAATTTTTTTATAATCTTTTTTTCAATCAATCTACTTATTTTTGTGTAAAAAAACTCCTCATTTGAAATAGGTTTAATTAATATTGTAAATATTCCCATTCTATTTCCACCAAATATATCAGTTGTAATTTGATCCCCTATTATTGCAACTTCACTTTGTAAAAATTTATATTCATCTAAAACTTTTTTAAATTTAAATTTAGAAGGTTTTCTACAGGAAGCGGCACAATCAACTTCTAAAGCGTTTTTAAAAGGAGTTAATCTTTTTTTATTAGAATTAGAAAAAATTATTACTTTAAATCCCTCATCTTTTATTCTCTCAATAAAATCTTTTAATTTTCTTGATGGTTTATTTTTAGTATATGGTACTAAAGTATTATCTAAATCAAATAAAATACATTTAATACCATAATTCTTTAATTTTTTATAATCTATATCATATATACTTTTCTTATACATATCTGGCTTATATAATTCAATCATAAAACACCTCTTTACTATAAATAGTATAGCATATATTTTATCTCGTTAAAAGAAAAATATAAAAAATTAAAAGAGCTATTGCTCTTTTAATTAAATATCATCGTTAAATTAATATACATAGTATTATTTCCATATGTTAATGTAACATTATGAGTGCCATCACTCCATACACCATTTTCAAATTTATAACCATCCATTTCAAACAATTTACTATAAACCTCAAATTCTGTAAGAGAAATATCTTTAATTTCATAATTAACCATAGAATTACTAATTTCCATATATCCAATTTCTCCAAATGTAAGACTTGGTAAAACATCAGTAAATTTATTCTCAGGTAATAAATTGTAATCCGGACTCGAATCAACAGAACCACCATCACCAGGAATGTTTGGAATATCTGTTCCTCCACTTGGATTATCTGGAATATTTGGAGTATCTGTTCCTCCACTTGGATTATCAGGAATATTTGGAATATCAACTGTACCACTATCATCTGGAACAACAGTATCAGATGGTACATTAATAGGTCCCTTATCAGGTCTAATTTCAATTTCTATTCCAGTATAATTTGGATTTTTGTTTCTTTCATCATACTGTGCAAATAACTTTTGCTGTTGTTCTTCAGTTAAATTAATATTATTTTGATCTATTACCCAATCTGGTAATGCAAAAACATTTTCTTTTTTTGTTTTATTACCATTAGAACTACTGGCAAGACTTCCATCTTCGTTTAACCATACATATTCGTCAGGATGCACAGGTGCAGTATTTCTTGATAGTGCATCTGTATTCGTTACTCTCATACCCTTTGCCTTTAATTGTTCAAAAGTAGCATAATTTAATTCAACTCCATCGGACGATTCTACATAATAATAACCGTTTTCATCTCTAGCGTATATTTGTACAATATGTTGCCCATTAGATATGTAATCCCCTTTTTTTCCATTGTAGAAATATTCACTATCAGCACCAGCTAATATTTCATCAGATGGTGTTATTCCATCTACACAATAGTTAAATTTTTGTTCAGCATTCCAGCCGTAAATATCAATAAAAACTGCTCTAGCAATCCAATCTGTCCAATTGCAACAATCTAAAGTTCCCAACGCAGGGGCTCCATCTTCTCCAGTACCAAAATAAAAGCCTTGATAGCTTCTATCAAATTCATGATGTCCATAAGCTAATTTAATTCCAAATAAAGACATTGTCCCTATAAATGCAACCCCAAAATTCGAAGCTCCTTCCATTTTGTATGCCCAATCATTATCAATAACCATCTTACAAGCCCCATCAGACAAACTAGCAATAAATTCTTGCGACAACCCCTGTTTTTCTAATTCTTTAAAAATATTTGAACAATATTTTAAATTTGAATTGAGTTTTTGTAATGCTTCTTGAGGATTATCAGAAGATTCTAATATTGCATTATAATACTCATATCCAATATTAAATAATTCATCACTTGTTAATGAATATTCATTAATAATATTAACAATATTATCACCGTTAATTAACCTATCAATAGCAATGGATTTTATGGCTTCATTTTTCATTTCTGTAATTGTTGAATCCATTCCATCTAATTCAGAAAGAGTTGACAAAATAGAAGTATCTCTTGCTGGTTCAATATCTGCTTCAACACTATTTGCTAATACTATCATTTCATTTATGTTAGGAATAGTATCTTCTGCAACTATTTTTGCATTTGTTGCTGCAAGTATAGCTGCATCTACCTCATTTGCACTATAATAAAATTCATTATTCATTATTTACTTCCCTCTATCATTGATAATACCATGTTCTCTTCTTTTCCATCTCTTCTTTTGCTCTTTCTTCTGCTTCAATTCTTTCAATTTCTGCATTCCATGAATCAATATTATTTTTTAATGTTTGAATTCTGTTATTTATTACTGAAATACATAAAGATAATTTGTCACAATATTTTACAATTTTTCCTGTTCTTATACTAATATTTCCATTGGAATCAACCGATGCACCGTTAATTCTTAAACCAGCATCTAAATTTGATGAAACATTTCTAAGATAAATACTACACTTATTTAAAGAACCCGTTACTGTAGTTATTTTTGAAATTAATCGATTACACTTTTCAATTTCTTCTTGCGCTTTTTTTATTAAAGCTCTGTACTCAGAAATACCCATAACTTTTACTGCCTTTCTAATTCTCTTTTTGCAAAGCTTTCAACCACTTGATATAATAAAGACTTATCAGTTATTTTTCTTACTTTATTTGTTGAAAAATCATAATGCATTATTTTTATATTTTTTGTAATTTCATCTTTTAAAGAATCAATTTCACCAATCATTATAAAATTATTATTATCAATCATTAAACTATCCAAAACATAATATTCTTTATTATCATCCAATTTTATAATTGTATCTTCTAATATCATAATGATTTACCTCCATTTTTTCTTTCTTTTCTTTCTTGAGCTTTTAATTTATGCATATCTGTACCAATATACATAATACTTTCAATAACATCTTTAGCTCTTTCTTCAAATTTATTTTTTGGTTCAAAAGATCCATCCTTAATTTTTGACGCTAATAAATTATATCCTGCAATAGTAACTCCCATAGAAATAGGGTTAAAAATATAAAATCCAAGTACAACTAATCCAATTTGTAAAAACCAAGTTTTAACAGATTTTTTTTGTTTTTTTAATTTTTCAATTCTTTCTTTTGTTGTTGGAACAAATTTTACAGAACTATCATCTTCTTCACGTGTTAAATTATCATGTGTATTAACATACTCTTCTTCACTATATACTCCACTATTATCCCCACTAACTGAATCAATGATAGATCCAAAATCTATTGCACTACCTTTTTTACTTGGTGTCTTTTTTCCAAATGTAAATCCATCTTTAATCTCATAATCTAATTTTTTTTCATCGACTGGATCTTTTTTTTCATCATAATTTACAGAAGATGTATGTGTTTCATCCAATTGAGGAATATCAATGTCATGTAAAGGGAAATCAGCCGACGGTATAAAACTATCATCAACATTTTTTGGAATATGAAGTTCCTCTACGTCATTTAAACCATCTGAAGATTTTTTTAAAGTTTTATTACTATCAACTTCTTGTTCTCCTTCATAAATTTTAGAAAGATCATCAACAAATTCTGAATTTAAATCAGGAAAAACATCTTTATTACGTTCTTCTACATTTTCTTGAAGTTCTCCTGATACTTCTTTAAAAGTTCCATCATTTATTTCTTCATTTATTTGATTATCCATTGAATCAGCTTTTTCTAACTCTGATGCATCCAAAGTAGTTTCGTTTTCAATAGCATTTTTATTCGAAGATAACATATTAATAATTTCATTATCATCAAATTTCTTTTTTTCAGTTTCAAATAAATTCTCTATATTTTCATCAGATATTACATCAACAAGATTTCCATATTTTAATTCATCTGTTCCATCAAATTTAATTAAAGAAAGAAATTGTTTTTTTTCTTCAAAAGTAAATTCTTTTTTTACAATTCTATTATAGAAATCCATAATAAATGATTCATCAAGTCCTATACTTTTAGCATATAAAACTATTTTATTTTTAAATTGTTCTTTATTTAATATTCCTTGATTATATGAAGAAACTAAAACTGATAAATATAAATCATTATCAAAATC
>CALVIA010000037.1 GCA_944329255.1 uncultured Bacilli bacterium | reverse complement strand
AAACATTTTAACAATGTAACATTTTCGCTTAGAATTAGCTATTAAAGTTTGTAACATTTTCGCTTAGAATTCACATTATGTTCTATTTTTTATCTATATTAATTGATTAATAAGAAAAAATAATGTATTATACTACATTATATTATTTAAAAGAGGTACGAAATATGGATGATTTTTATAATGTGTTAAGTAAATTAATTGAACTAAAAGATGATAATACAATGTATATATTTGGTTGTGAATATTATATAGAAAAAGACTATATAAAAGCAAGAAAGGTATTTGAGGAAGCGGCAAAATTGGGTAATTCGTCTGCAATTAATGATTTGGGATACATGTATCTAGAAGGATTAGGAATGAAAAAAGATTATGATAAAGCAAGGAAGTTATTTGAAGAAGCGGTAAAATTGGGAGACTCGGCTGCAATGAATAATTTGGGATATATGTATCGAGAAGGATTAGGAGTTGAAAAAGATTATGATAAAGTAAGGAAGTTATTTGAAGAGGCGGTAAAATTGGGAGACTCGGCTGCAATGTACAATTTGGCAAAAATGTATCAAGAAGGATTAGGAGTATCTAAAGATTATAATAAGGCAAAAGAATTATATGAACAAGCTTATCAAGATGGAATACAACAAGCAAAGGATAAGCTAGATGAGATTATAAAGTTGTTAGAATTTGCATTTAAAGATGAAAATGAGAAAAAAATACAAGAAGAAAATTTAAAAATAAATAATAAAAATGAAGCAAATAAAAAAGCAAAGGGAAATTATTTTGATGGTTATATGAATGTTGTGAGAAATAACCAACAATCAAAAGCAAACTTAGATGTTGAAAAACTTAAAGAATTAATAGGTAATCTTTGTTCTAAATATGTATCAAGAGAACAAACAATAAAGATGCTTGCTAATAATATTTATCATGCGAGAAAAGTTATAGAAAGTATTGCTGATGAAAAAATTGTAAGACATAATTTAAATACAATATTATTAATATCATCAACAGGTGGTGGAAAAACAGCTATAGTCAGTGATTTAGCTAAAAATTTTGATGTACCATTTGTAAGTGTACCTATATCATCAGGATATACTCAAGCAGGATATAAAGGGTTAGAGTTAAATAGTATTTTTGCTAACTTAATAAACGCTGCTAACGGGGATTTAAGTAAAGCAGAAAAAGGAATAATATTATTAGATGAATTTGATAAAATAAGAATACTTAATGAAAATGATCATGATAATCAATTTAAAAAAGCATTGCAACATGAACTATTATCGTATTTAGAAGGAAGAAAAGTACAAATTATAAATGGAGATCGTCAATATACATTTGACACGTCAAAGGTTACATTTATTTTATCTGGAGCATTTCAAGATATAACTCAAGTTGAAAAGTATTATGCAGAAGAAGAGATAAAAGAAAAAATAAGTGAAGGATATGAAGCTGAATTATTAGGAAGGATAAATGTTTGCCACTATATGCCTAAATATACAAAGGAAGACTATATAAATATTTTAAATAATTCTAAAATAGGTGCATTAAATAATTTTATAACTTCATGTTCTATATATGGAAAAAGTGTAATTACATCACCATATTCTGCATTTGTAGAATCAGTAGCGGAAGAAGCCGTAAGACTTGATAAAGGAGTAAGAGGATTAAACAATATATTTTCAAATATATTAAATTGGCATTTAGATGATTTAATATATGGAGAAGGGGATATTGTATTAATGGAATCATTTGAAACAATAAAAAGAAAGAAAGGTAAAGGAATGTAAAATGCAATACGAATATAATGGTAATTTAGAAGCTATAGAAAGAATAAATGAAGTTTGCAATGATATAAAAAGAGAATATGGTGATATACCATTAGAAAAATTAAAAAAAATAGCTGCATTGGAAAGTCCAATAACTGAAAGAGTTAATTATAAAATGAAATTTAAAAGATTATATAATATATTGTTGATAATAAATAATGATATAAGTTTATCAAATACTTATGATAAAGTTATTAAAGATATAATAAATGTTTATAATAATATTTCAAAAAATGAAATAAAAGAAGAGGATAAAATTTTAAATAATATATTAAAATTCAAAAATAATACAGGGGATAGATTTTATATTATTTCAAATGAAATTGATTAATTAGTTATAAATATTAATATATAATAAATATTTTTAATATTTAATAGAAAATCAAAAAAAAGTGAAGCAAAATGCTTCATTTTTTTACTGATAAATCAATTATTATATCCATATTATCATCATTTGCCATAATGTTTTTATGTATTTTATTACATTTTAAACATTTATAAATGATTTTATATGTGTTTTTATATTTTTCTATACTAATTGGTTTTAAAAGCCCTAAACATGTATTTAATCTATCTCCAGGGTTAATATCTACATGTTTTGAATAAAGACAATATGGACAGTGGTCTCTTGATGTGTATTTTAATGTACTAACTAATTTATTACAATTTTCGCAAATAAAAGAATTATCATTTTTTGAAAATAATTTCATAATATCACCTAGATAATTATATCACAATAAGTTATAATTGTACTAGGGTGTGATTATATGCATTATGAAGTTAATATAAATGATTTTTCAGGACCACTTGATTTGCTTTTGCATTTAATAAAAAAATCTAATATAGATATATATAATATTAGTTTAATTGAAATAACAAATCAATATATGGATTATATAATGAAAATGAAAGAATTAAATTTGGATATAGCAAGTGAATATTTGGTAATGGCTTCTGAATTATTAGAGTATAAATCTAAATCACTTCTTCCAAAAAAAGAAGAAGAAAATGATAATTATGAAGAAGAATTTAAAGAAGATTTAATAAAAAAATTGGTTGACTATAATAAATATAAAGAAATAACTAAAACTTTTAAAGAATTAGAATTAAAAAGAAGTTATGTTTATACAAAAACTCCATCTAAAATAGAAGAGTATAATATTAATAATTTTAAAAATGATCAAAATATTAATGATTTAATTAATGCTTTTAATAATTTTGTTAGTAGAATTGAAAAAGAAAAACCTCTTGTTACAAAAATAACTTCTAAAGAACTTTCTGTTTCTGAAGTAATTATTAAAATTAAAAATTTATTAAAAAATAAATCTAATTTAAGATTTGACGAACTATTTGATTTATATAATAAAGAATATATTGTAGTTACATTTTTAGCTATATTAGAAATGGTAAAAAAAGATGAAATAATTATTGAACAAAAATATAATTTTGATGAAATAATTATAAAAGGATGTGTTTAGTATGAAAGCAGTTTTAGAAGGATTGTTATTTGTTGTTGGTGATGAGGGAATAACAATAAGTAGTATATGTGATATATTAAATATTGAGGAAGAAGAAGCAAAAAAATTAGTTCTTGATTTAAAAAAAGATTATATGAGTGATGAAAGAGGACTTAGAATAGATTATTTGGGTAATTCATTAAAACTTACTACAAAGGAAGAACATAAAGAGTATTATAGAAAATTAGTAGAAGATTCAAATAATACTTTATCCCAATCTGCTCTTGAAACACTTGTAATAATTGCATATAATGAACCGATAACGAGAATAAAGGTTGATGAGATCAGAGGTATTTCATCTTCTCAAATGATAAGAAAACTTGTTGCAAAAGGATTTTTAAAAGAGGTAGGTAGAGAAGATATACCAGGTAGACCGATACTTTATAAAACTACTGATGAATTTCTTGATTACTTTGGTTTATCTTCAAAAGATGATTTACCAGTATTAAAAAATGAAGAATCAGAAAATGAAGAAGAAAAAGATTTGTTTTTATCAAAATATAAAGAAAATTAATAAAAAAATTATAAATTATCTATTAAATAGAATAAAAATATGTTATTATTAATTCAAAGTGATGTGATGTTATGAAATCTGTTTCTATATTGCCAGCGGACAGCTATTTAGTAGTTAATAAAAGTTTTTTAAATGAAAACGATAGAAAATTACTAACCACTTTGTATCAACCAATTATTGGGACTGTTGCTATTTGTTTGTATTTTACATTATGGTCAGATTTAAATAAAACTAATATAATTAGTAATGAATTTACACATCATCATCTTATGAATAGTATGGGTTTAAAATTAGATGAAATAGTTATAGCTAGAAAAAAGTTAGAAGCATTAGGTCTTTTGAAAACATTTTTTAAAGAAGGAAATATTAATAATTACATTTATGAACTTTATAGTCCTCTTTCTCCTCTTGAATTTTTTTCAAATCCAATTTTATCTTCTTCACTTTTAGCTAGCATTGGAAAAAAAGAGTATCAAATGCTTATTTCTTATTTTAAACCATTAAAATTAAATATAAGTGAGTTTGAAAATATAACAAGTAGTTTTAGTGATATATATAAAATGGATATAAAAACTATAGAAGATGTTACAGAAAAAGATATTATTTCAAAAGAAAAAAATGATATATCAATAAATGATGTATTAGATTTTGATTATATAAAAGAATCTATTCCTAAAGGAATTTTAAGTAATAATGCTTTTTCTGCTTCATTAATTAAATTATTAAATAGATTAGCATATTTATATAATTTTGATAATGATACAATGATAGAATTATTAAAAAATTCTATTAATGAAAAAGGAACTTTTAATGAAGAAAAATTAAAAAAGAATTGTAAAAATTTATTTTCTTTTGAAAATGATGGTATTCCTAAATTAATTTTTAAATCAAAAAATGATGTAAAAGTTGATAATAAAAATATAAAAGATATTAAACAAAAATTAATTGAGTGTTTTGAATGTACAACTCCATATGATTTTTTAAAAGCAAAATATGGTGGAAGTAAACCAACTTCAAAAGATATTTCATTAGTTGAATCTCTACTAGTTGATCAAGAATTAAATCCGGGTGTTGTTAATGTACTAATTGATTATGTTCTTAGAACTAATGAAAAAAAGCTAAACAAAAATTTAGTACAAGCGATTGCAAGTCAGTGGAAAATGTGTAATATTACTACTGTAAAAGATGCAATGAAACAAGCTGAAAAAGAATATAGAAAAATTAATCAAGCTAAGGAAAAGAAAAATATAAAAAAAATTGAAACAGAAAAATTACCTAATTGGTATGGAAAAGATGTAAAGAAACAAGAAATGAGTAAAGAAGATATAAAAGAACTTGAGAATATGTTAAGTGAATTTGTATAGGAGTTTTTATGAAGGATTTAAGCAAAACTAAATTATTTAATAACAATGTTGATAATAGTTTAAAAAAAGAATATATTAAAGCATTAAAAAATGTGGATTTTGAAAATTATGTAAGAACTATTCATTTATCACATGATGTTTTGATGAAATATACATCAAGACTTGAAGAATGCTTTAATGAAAATATGAATTGTTCAAATTGTAAAGGACTTGATTATTGTAAAAATGAAATATTTGGTTTTTGTTTAAAAGAAGAAGTAGATAATGATAAATTAAGATTTGAATATAAAAGTTGTAAATATAAAATAAAGGAAATGAAAAGTAATAAATTAAATGAAAATGTTTATTATTTTGATTTGCCAAAAGATATTAAAAATGCAAGAATGAAAGATATTTATTTAGATGATGCAAGTAGAAAAGATGTAATTACTTGGTTATCAAAGTTTATTAAAGAATATGATGTTAATAAAAAAATAAAGGGATTATATTTAAATGGAAACTTTGGATGTGGTAAGACATATTTGATTGCTGCAGCGTTTAATGAATTATCTAAAAAAAATATTAAAAGTGCAATTATTTATTGGCCTGAATTTCTTAGAAGTTTAAAAGAATCATTTGATGATGATTTTAAAGATAAATTTAATTATATAAAAAAAATACCATTATTATTAATTGATGATATAGGTGCTGAGAATGTCACGGTATGGGGAAGAGATGAGATTTTAGGGACTATATTACAATATAGAATGGAAGAAGGATTAACTACATTTTTTACATCAAATTTAACTTATGATGAATTAGAAAGTGCACTTTCCTTAACAAAGGGAAAAGTTGATTCTTTAAAAGCAACAAGAATAATTGAAAGAATAAAAAATCTTACAATTAACAAATGTATAATTGGTGAAAATAGAAGAAAGTAGTGGAGGAATTTATGTCAGATAGTAAAAAAATTGTACGTGTAAGAAATGCAATGCTTGAAATTTTTGGGGAAAATTGTTGGATGGGATACCATTTATCAAGGAAAAATGAGTTTACGTATCATCATATTATAGAAAGAAGATGTGGAGGAAATATTTCATTAGCAAATGGGGCTTTACTTACTAAATATGCTCATATGGATTTAAATAAAATAGAATATGCTAATAAAAGATATTATGAATTGCTAAATGATTTGTTTTACGAGTTAAATAGAACTTTAAAGCCACCTACAAAAGAGTACTATAAAGAAGTAAATGGAATATTACTATATGCTAATAAAATAGTTACTTTAAGTGAATATTATAAGCCAAGTTCTGATTGTATTTTACTTGAGGAAAATGCTTTAATGAATTTAGAAAAAAATAAAAAAATTAAAAAAAATTATGATGATATAGAACCTGTTTATGTTCCTATTGAACATAGAGGAAAACTTAAACATAAAAATAGAAGAAATAAAATGTATAAGTTTAAACCTTAAAAATATTAATATTTGACATAATATAAAAAAAGTAATATACTTGTTTTGTAAATACGTTGATGAAGGACATGATTATTAAATGATATTTATAGAGAGTTATCGTTAGGTGTAAGATAATAATGGATTTTAATAGTTACTACCTTTTTAGTAGGATTATAAAAAGTAATCCCGGTAATGCCGTTATAAAATATAAGTTAAACCTAGGATGGTACCGTCTTTATGACTCCTTTTCTAGGTTTTTATTTTGGGAGGAAATATGATAAATATTAAAGAAAATGAAGAATTAAATATTTTAAATCACAGTTGTGCTCATTTATTAGCACAAGCAGTTAAACATTTGTATCCAAATGCTTTGTTTTGGGTTGGACCAGTAATAGAAGATGGATTTTATTATGATATTGATTTGGGGAATGATAAAATAAAAGAAGAGGATTTAGATAAAATAGAAAAAGAAATGAAAAAAATTTCTAAAGATGGAAAAAGAATTTATAGAGAAGAAATAAGTAAGAAAGAAGCTTTAGAGAGATTTAAAAATGATCCTTATAAAATAGATTTAATAAGTCGTATGGATGAAAAATCATCAGTTATATCTTGTTACACTCAAGGAGATTTTACTGATTTATGCCGTGGACCTCATGTTGAATCTGTTAAACAAATAAAATATTTTAAATTATTAAAGGTAAGTGGAGCATATTGGAAGGGAGATTCTAATAATAAAATGTTACAAAGAATATATGGAATCTGTTTTTCTAATGAAGAAGATTTAAATAAGTATTTAGAATTTTTAGAAGAAGCAAAAAGAAGAGATCATAAAAAATTAGGCAAAGAATTAGATTTATTTATGATGAGTGAATATGGCCCAGGATTTCCTTTCTTTTTAAACAATGGAATGATTTTAAGAAATGAACTTGAAAATTTCTGGTATAAAGAACATACTAAAGAAGGGTATGAATTTATTAAAACTCCAATAATGTTAAATAAAGATTTATGGGAATTGTCTGGACACTGGTATAACTATAGAGAAAATATGTATACAAGTGAAATTGATGATAGAGTTTTTGCAATTAAACCAATGAATTGTCCTGGGGGAATGCTTGTATATAAAAATTCACTTCATTCTTATAAAGATTTACCACTTAGAATTGGTGAATTAGGACAAGTTCATAGGCATGAAGCTAGTGGGGCTTTAAATGGTTTATTTAGAGTAAGAACATTTACACAAGATGATGCTCATATATTTATGAGAGAAGATCAGATAGAAGATGAAGTTGTTAGGTTAATTAATTTTATTGATAGAATGTATAAAATTTTTGGTTTAACATATAATATTGAATTATCAACAAGACCAGAAGAAAAATATATAGGTGATATTGAAATATGGAATAAATCTGAAAAGGCTTTAGAAGAAGCTTGTCATAAAGCAGGACATGATTGTAAAATAAATCATGGAGATGGGGCTTTTTATGGACCAAAACTTGATTTTCATATAAAAGATTCATTAGGTAGAGTATGGCAATGTGGTACTATACAACTTGATATGAATTTACCTGAAAGATTTGATTTAACTTATATTGATAAAGATGGATCTAAAAAAAGACCAGTTATGTTACATAGAGTTATTTATGGTTCAATAGAAAGATTTATTGGAATTTTAATTGAACATTATGCAGGAGCATTTCCATTATGGTTAAGTCCAGTTCAGGTTAACATTATTCCAGTAAATAATGAATATCATTTGGAGTATTCAAATAAAATATATAATTTATTAAGGGAAAATAATATTAGAGCAAATATAGATTTAAAAGATGAAAAGTTATCTTATAAAATGAGAGAATCTCAAACAAAAAAAATACCTTATACTTTGGTTATTGGGGATAACGAAAAAGATAATAATTTAATTAGTTATAGATGTTTTAAAAGTAAAGAAACAATAACTCTTACTTGTGATGAATTTATTAATAAATTAAAAGAACAAATTTTAAATTATAAATAAAATTTGTTCTTTTTTGGTAATAATAATAATGGTGATAAAAATGGATGTAAATAATAAAAAAATAAATTTTTTAATAAATAAAATTAATAAAATTTTAAATAAATTAAATATATTAATTTTAATATTATGTGTTTATTTTTTATATTTAATTATAAACAAATTAAATATTTTAATTCTTTTTTTAAATATTTTAAAAGTAATTACTCCTTTGTTTATTGGCATAGTAATTGCATGGCTATTAGATCCAATTGTAAAAATTTTAAATAAAAGAATAAAAAAAATTTTTTGTATAATAATTATATATTTATTTATATTATTTTTTATGTATTTGATTATGATAAATATATTTCCTATTTTTATAACTCAATTAGATAAATTTATAAAAATATTTCCAGAAATTATTGACAAATTTTTATATAAATTTCAGTTTAAATCTATTGATAATGAAATAATAAAACAAGAAATTTTAAATTATTTAAATATTTATTTTAATAAATTAGGAAAAGATATTCCAACAACTTGTATTAATATGTTTAAAGGTTTTTCTACAATAATATTAGGTTTTATAATTGCATTTTATTTTCTTATAAATGAAAATTCAATTAATTTAAAAAAATATTTTAAAAAAAATACATATAATTTAATTTTAAAATCTAATAATATTTTAAGAAATTATGTAAAAGGAACTATTTTTACTTCTTTAATTGTTTTTTTATTATCTACAATTGTATTTTATATTTTAAAATTGGATGGAGCTTTGTTATTGGGGTTTATATGTGGTATTACTAATATTATTCCTTATATAGGACCTTATATAGGAGCTATATTACCTATATTAGTTTCATTTACGAAAAATACTACTTTTGGAATTATAGTTATCGTAATAATTTTAATAATTCAAACAATAGAAGGTAATATTATACAGCCATTAATTATGAGTAAAAGTATAAAAATACATCCAATTACAACTATTACAGGTTTATTAGTTTTTGGATATTTTTTTGGAATAATAGGAATGATAATTTCATCTCCTTTAATAGCTATTTTTAAAGAAATATTTATTAATTTATATAGAAAAAATAAAAAAAATATTTAAGTGATTAATTTTTTATAATACATAGTGACCCCAGGTTATTATGTATTTTTTTATAAACTGATATATAATACTAGGTTTAGG
>CALVIA010000036.1 GCA_944329255.1 uncultured Bacilli bacterium | reverse complement strand
GTATTGTATAAATAATTTATATAATTTAATAATACTTTAGTTTCAGTTACATTAAAACAATTAGGATTTTCTTTTGTTCCATTTGTACATGCATATCCTTCAAATTTCCCTATTCCTGTTACTGTTACACTTGCTTTTCCAGTACTATCAAATGAAACTGTACAATTTGAATAATCATTTGTACTTAATTCAACTACTTCATTACAATTTAATGTATTTGTTACAGTTTCTCCATTTATTAACATCTCTGCATATTTTTTCTCTGCTGTATTTGCTATTAATTTTACTGTTGATTCTATACTTCCTTTTTTTGATGATGTAATTGTATCCAATACTTGTGGCACTGCTATTACTAATATTACTGCTAATATTACTATTACAGCAAGTAATTCTACTAATGTAAACGCATTTTTCTTCATATCACAATCTCCCTACTTTCTTACTATACTTATAGTATATACTTTTACAGAAGTATTTGTCAAGCACTCATTCTTTTTATATTATATGAAAATATAAAAATTTTTTAACTTTCTTATATCCTATATATTAAATCATTTTTAACATGTATAACCTATTATTAATTTCATTAATTTTATTATTATAATTTACTTAATTGTAAATTAAATGTTATAATTAACCTGGTGATTGTATGAAAAAATTAAATGAAGTATTTGATACTAATTATGAAACACTAGTTAAAGATATCAAAACAAATACTAAAGAAATAAATGAAGGAGATCTTTTTGTTTGTATAAAAGGTTTTAATGCTGATAGACATGATTTTGTTGATGAAGCTAAAAGAAAAGGTGCAAAAGCACTTATTGTAGAACATGAAGTAAATTCAACTTTACCACAAATAATAGTCAAAAATATAAATAAAAATCTAGCTAATATTTGTACAAAATTTTATGATTATCCAAGTACAAAAATGAAAATGATTGGAATTACAGGAACTGATGGAAAAACATCAACAGCTACAATTATATATCAATTATTAAATCAAATATCTAAATGTGGATACATTGGAACTAACGGAGTAGAATGCCCAAATTATAAAGATAATTCAAATAATACTACGCCAACTTCCGAACATTTAAATAGATTTTTATATAATTTTTATAATAATGATTGTAAATATGTTTCAATAGAAACAGGAAGTGAAGGATTAGCACAAGGAAGGTGTGAAAATATTGAATTTGATTATTCAGTTTTTACTAACCTTACACACGAACATTTAAATTTTCACAAAACTATGGAAAATTATTTAAAAGCAAAATCAATTTTATTTAAACAAACAAAAAAAGATGGAATTTCTTTTTTAAACATTGATGATAAATATTCAAAAGAAATTGAAAAAATTTGTAATGGAAAAGTTTATTATTATGGAAAAAATAAAAATGCTGATTTTAGATTTGAAAATGTAAAAATTACAACTCATAATACAACTTTTGATTTAATTTATAATAAAACTAAATATAAAATAAAATCACCTCTACTAGGTATGTTTAATGTATATAATTTAACTGCTGCATTATCAGTATTACTTTCTATGAATATAGATATAAATAAATTAGACTTATCAAATTTATATGTAGACGGAAGAATGAATGATATAAAATTAGGACAAGATTTTAAAGTAATTGTTGATTATGCACATACTCCTAACGGATATTTAAATTTATTCGAATTAACTAAAATGTTAAAAGCTAAAAGAACAATAATTGTTGCTGGATCAGCTGGAGAAAGAGATAAACTAAAAAGACCTGTCATGGGAAAAATATTAGTTGATAATGCTGATTTAGTAATATTTACTTATGAAGATCCACGAAGTGAAGATCCAAATGAAATAATTAATGACTTAATAAGTGAAGTAAAAAATAAAAAAGATAAATATATAAAAATTGTTGATAGAAAAGAAGCAATCAAATACGCTATTGATATTGCAAAAAAAGGAGATATGATTTTAATTTTAGGAAAAGGAAATGAAACATATGAAACCTTAAAAGATGGAAAAATTTATTTTAATGATATAGAAGAAGCTAAAAAAGCTTTAAAAGAAAAAATAAAAATTTAGTTATAAATTTTTATTTTTTTTTAGTCTATAATTATATTCAAAAATCAAATAAAGCACTATATTATATTGGGGGTGAGAATATGGAAATGAATTATATAATAGGAATTTCTTCAATTATTATTACACTGATATGTGGTGAAATAGCAAAAAAAATAAAATGGTTTAATAGTAATCTAATACCTATTCAAAATCTTTTAATTGGAATAATAGTAACAATTATATATTATATAGTGACTAAAGATTTTTCTTTATCAATTTCATTATCAGGTATTGCAGCAGGTGGAATATATGATTTATTTGCAAATATTAACAAATTAAGATTTAATAAAAAAGAAGGGGTTAATAAATTATGAAAATGGGAATAGATATAAGCACTTTTCAAAATAAATTAAATTTTAAAGTTGTTAAAGAAGAAAATGTAAAATTTGTTATAATTAGAGGAGGATTTACTGGATCTGCTAACAAGTCATTAAACAAAGACGATAGATTTGAACAACATTATAAAAATGCTGTTGCTAATAATTTAAGTGTTGGTGTATATTATTTTTCAAGAGCAACATCATATAATGAAGGGAAAAAAGAAGCAGAATTTTTATACAATAACTGCCTTAAAAATAAAAAATTTCAATATCCAATATATATAGATGTAGAAGATAATTATTATCAACAAAAAGCAACTAAAGAACAAATAGATAGTGCTATAAAAGGTTTTTGTGAATACATTGAAAGTAAAAAAGGTTATGCTGGAGTATACTGTAATTTAAATTGGGCTAATAATTATATGAATTATAATGAATTAAGTAAAAAATATGATTTCTGGCTTGCATATTGGGGAAAAGAAAAGCCAAGCAGAAATAAATATGGTAACTATGGAGTTTGGCAATATGGAGGAGAAACAAACTACATAAGAAGTAATAAAATAGACAATATGGTTGTAGATCAAAATTATTCATATAAAAATTATGAGGAAATAATGAGTAAAAATAATTTAAATAATTTTATAGAAAAAGATACAATTAATAAAGATGATAATATTAATGATAATGATGATATTAAAGATGAAGATAACATAAATAATGATAATGATGATATTAAAGATGAAGATAACATAAATAATGATAATGACATTAAAGATGAAGATAACATAAATAATGAAGATAATATCAATGAAAATAAAATTTCATTTTTTACAAAACTATTTAAAAAAATTTATAACTTTATTATTAATTTATTTAAAAAAAATAAAAAATAAAGGTTTTAGCCTTTATTTTTTAAATATTCTTCATAAGTTGTCATTTTATCAATATATTTACCATCATCATTAAATTCTATTATTCTATTTGCAGTAGTTTCTATAAATTCTTGATCATGTGTACTAAATAAAATAACTCCTTTATAATTTATTAAAGATTCATTTAAACTAGTAATTGTTTCTATATCCAAATGATCTGTAGGTTGATCAAATATTAAAACATTTGCACCACTAAGCATCATTTTAGAAAGCATACATCTTACTTTTTCTCCACCTGATAATACATTTACTTTTTTTAATACTTCTTCTTTACTAAATAGCATTCTACCCAAAAATCCTCTTATAAATTGCTCATCATCTACTTTAGAATAATCTTTTAACCAATCAATTAAATTTTTATTATTAGTAAAATAATTATCATGATTTTTAGGAAAATAAGAAAAAATAACACTACTTCCCCATTTAATTTCTCCACAGTCTGGAGTTAAGTCACCACTAATTGCTTTAAATAAGCTAGTAATTATCAATTCATTTCCAATAAATGCTATTTTATCATAATTGTTTATTGTTAAATTTAAATTATTAATTAATTTTTTTCCATCAATACTTATACATAAATTTTTTAATGTTAAAACATCTTTACCTAAACTTTTTTCTTCTTTAAAACTTATAAATGGATATTTTCTTGAAGATGGTTTTATATCATCTAAAACAATTTTTTCTAATAATTTCTTTCTTGATGTTGCTTGTTTTGACTTAGATGCATTAGCACTAAATCTTGCAATAAAGTCCTGCAATTCTTTTATCTTTTCTTCTTTCTTTTTATTACTATCTTTCATTTGTTTTTGAATAAGTTGTGAAGATTTAAACCAAAAATCATAATTGCCAACAAACAAAGTTATTTTTTCATAATCTATATCAACAATATGAGTACAAACTTTATTTAAAAAATGTCTATCATGACTTACTACAATTATTGTATTATTAAATTCAATTAAAAAGTCCTCTAACCACAATTTCGCATCTATATCTAAATCATTAGTGGGTTCATCTAATAATAAAATATCTGGATTTCCAAATAAAGCCTGTGCAAGAAGAATTTTAACTTTATCCTTACCAGGAACGTCTTTCATAAAAGATTCATAATATTTTTCATCAACACCTAATCCACTTAATAATATTGCTGCATCGCTTTCTGCTTGCCATCCATTTAAATCAGAAAATTCACTTTCAAGTTCTCCTAATTTAATGCCATCTTTATCATTAAAATCTTCTTTCACGTATAACTTGTTCTTTTCTTCTATTATTTCATATAAACGCTTATTCCCCATAATAACTACATCTAATACTCTACAGTCATTATACATATTATGGTTTTGCTTTAATACAGAAATTCTCTCTCCCTTACCAATTGTAATTTCCCCTGATGTTGTTTCAATTTCATTATTTAATAATTTTAAAAAAGTTGATTTTCCAGCACCATTAGCACCTATTACACCATAACAGTTTCCACTAGTAAATTTCATATTAACATTTTCAAATAAAGTCCTTTTACCAAATCGTAGACTAACATTATTAACTAAAATCATTATTTCACTCCAAACTATTTTTAATTTCTAATAATATTTCTTCATATTTTTTCTTACATTTATTATCTACATCCAAAAGTGGATTATATTCAACAATATCCATACTACAAACATTCAAATTAGTTATAAGCATATTTAAAGCTTTCTTAACAGTTTTAATGCTTAGCCCAACACCATCTACATATTCATTGTTAACACAAACGTTTACAGCATTAAACTCATCTTCTCTAATACAATCTAAATCAAAACTAATATGAACATATTTTGTTTTAATATTTTTTATTATTTCCTTTACTATATTATTAATTTTTCTTTCAATAACTTGAAAGTCCATATAACAAGTAATATTATTTTCATGCACATAATTTATTTCTTCTATTTCAAAACTTCTTATACCTATATAAAATAAATTTGATGGATCAAGTTTATAACTACCTATATCAAATCTTTGATCACATCTACCTATGCAAACAGAAAGTGGCATACCATGAATATTCCCTGATGGTGAAGTTTTCTCATTGTGAATATCAGTGTGAGCATCAATCCATATAACTGAAACATCTCCTTTATAATAATCTAAACATGCACTTATGCTTCCAATAGCTGAAGAATGATCTCCACCAACCATGATTGGTAAATTACCATCACTTAAACTTTTAAATTCAATATCATATAATCTTTTATTTATTTCCATAACAGGTTCAATATATTTTATTTTATTATCATTTTTATGAATAATAGGATTATAAAATGAATTATCAACCTCATATATATTTGAATTAAAAATATTTTTATATGAATCTTTCATATATGAGAAAGCTAAATCAGCTCCTTCAACATAGCATCCATATTTCATAGGCATTCCAATAACATCAATTTTCTTCATAATACACCTCGTAAAAATAAGTATATATAAAATTATTTTTTTTATCAAGTAATTTTATGTAAAGCAAATGGAAATATTATTATATATATAGTATAATTAAAATGGTGATAAAATATGGAAACTTATAAATATGGAGAAAATTCATTAATAAGAAGTATGGGATTTAACCCATATAAAATTGAAAGTATATTAAAAAATGGAATATTATCTAAGAATAAAGCAATGGAATTAGGCATAAGTTTATCTAGAAATTACAATGGTTATAATTTAGATGATTATATTTCATTAACAAGACCTTTTTATTCGAATAAAAATGATGAAAGATCATGCTACTATTCTCTAATACCTAAAAACGTAAATTTAATTATAGAAAATCAACCTTTCTTATATGATCAAAAATATAATTATTTTAATCATCCTGATGAAGTTTTAGTAGAAGATATCATTCCAAATGAAAAATTTACTGGTTTAGTTATTCCAGAAAATTTAAAAGATAGAAAATTAATGGAATTACCAATGATAAATGTTAAAACGAATTTTTACATTAATATTAAAGAGAATTCTGAAGAGTTAATTAAATATCTTAATACTTATGGTCATGAAATTAATGAAGAAGAATATCATGATTTAATGGAAGAGTTAAAATTAACAATCAAAGCATTAAATCAAGATAAAGACAATGAAGAATTAAAACAAGATTTTTTTGAAATTAAAATAGAAATAAGTGCTTTTTTAGCAGAAGAAGTACAAAAAACATTTGACAAATTATTAGGAAAAGAAAATACAACTTTGCAAGAAATGATTGAATATTTAAACTATAAAACTTTAGGATTACCAATATACACAACAGGGAAAGAGTTTAATAAAAAATTGTAACAATGTTACAATTTTTTTATATATTTTAATACTTCCTCTTTATCATTAAAATGATATTTTATATTATCTATTTCTTGATATTCCTCATGTCCTTTTCCAAGAATAAAAAGTATATCATTTTTTTCTAATAAATCTATTCCTTTTCTTATAGCATCTTTTCTATCTAAGCATATTTCATAATTGTTTTTATTTAAATTACAAATCATATCATTTATAATATTTTTTAAATTTTCTTTTCTTGGATTATCACTAGTAAAAATAACATAATCACTCATATTAACAGAAATATTTGCCATTTCACTTCTTTTTGATCTATCCCTATCACCGCCACACCCTATAATAGTATATATTTTCCTTTTTTTAAATTGTTGTGCACTTTTTAAAACATTATTAACGGCATCAGGCGTATGTGCATAATCTATAATAATAAAACTATTACTATTTTTTATAATTTCCATTCTTCCCCTTGGAACATCTATTTTTTTAAATTTATTAATTATTGAATATAATGAATATCCCATTTCTTTTAAAACAATTATTGCAACTAAAGAATTATAAATATTATATTTTCCTGGCATATTAATATGAACTTTATATTTTTTATTATTATATTTAAAACGATAAATTATCTTATTTAAATATAATTTATAATTCAAAATACTATAAATGCTTTTGTTAAAACCGTAAGTAATGCAATTATCATCTAAAAAATATTTCCCATATTTATCATCTACATTAACTATCCCTATTCCATTTTCTTTTTTCATATTAAATAATTTTCTTTTAGCATTTAAATAATTTTGCATATTTAAATGATAATTTAAATGATCTTTAGTTAAATTTGTAAATATTACATAGTCATATTTTAATCCGTATACTCTATCCATATCTAACGCATGACTAGATACTTCCATTACAACAGTTTTAATATCACTATTTTTACATTCAATTAAAATATTATATAATTCTATAATATTAGGTGTTGTGTTATTTAAATCGCATATTTTTTTATCCGTATAAAATCCTAAAGTACCAATATATGCACATTTTATATTAAATTTTTTTAATAAATCATAAATAAAATAAGCTGTAGTTGTTTTTCCATTAGTACCTGTTAATCCAATCAATGATATATCTTTAACAAAAGCATAATAATTTTTATAAATATATTCTTTTAAATATTCTTTTGTATCACGAACAATAATATGAGGAAAATCAAAATCACATTTTTCACATATTATCAAGGAAGCACCATTTTCAATTGCTTCATTAATAAAATCATGCCCATCAAAAGAATCCCCTCTTATAGCGATAAAAATATCATTATTAACAACCTCTTTTGAATTTATTTTAATATTTATTTTTTTCATATTACAATATATGAAAAAAAATGAATAAGTTTACTTATTCATTTTCTACATAATTATTTTTATTTATTATTTTATATGCAATTAATACAATTCCAACCCACATTAATAATATACCAATATTTGATAATAATTTTATCGAATCATCAACTCTAAAAATTAATTGAAAAATACTATTTATTATATTTATATAATAACTCATAATTAAATAAATTACAAAAAAGTTTACAACATTTATTTTTTTAGAATTTTTATTACTTAAATATTTACCATTATTTGCAGCAATATGTCCAATTGCAATAGCAGGAATATATCCAAAAATCATAAAAAATAAATAATGCCATTGAATATTATTTCCTAATAAACAACCAGTTATAAATTCTGATAATAATAAAACTATATTTATTATTTCAATACAAATAAACGAATTAAATAATTTTCTTGATAAGGGATATTTTTCATCAAAAAAATTAAATTTATTATTAACCAAAAACAACATCAAAAAAGAAGTAATACTATACACAAAATATATTACTGTACCACTTACATATTCATTATAAGAAAAAGTATCATTAGGACTATATCCTTCTTTAATAAATATTAAAAAAGACATCAAAGAAATAGTACCAAACATTATTAAAATATAATTAAAAACTCTATTAAATTTATTTTTATTTTTAAACATATACACCATCCTATTAACATTATAATATTATTTTTATTTATTATCAACCATTATATACGCCTATTCAATATTTTAAATAATACATAGTATGTATGTAGGAGGAAACATATGAATAATGTAGACAAAAATTATTATGAGAATTATTTTAATGTAAATGATATAACAAATATTAATAATGAAGAAAAAATACAAGATGATTTAACAACTGTTAACGAAGGCTTTAGAAGAGGAAACATATTTAAAAACATATATTGGCCTTACAAAAAGAATATTTACAACTTTAAACCTAGTAATCAAAGACAAAAATTATTATTAGAAATAATGGAAAATTCTTTTTATATACATGAATTAAATCTATATTTAGACAATTTCCCTTCAGATAAAAAAAGAATAGAATTATTTAATAAGTATAATAAACAAAATAATAAGTTAATTAATGAATACAGTGAAAAATACGAACCATTAACATTAAATGGTAATGGTTTAAATGAAATACCATGGTCTTGGGAAGATAGTCCGTGGCCTTGGGAAGGAGTGTAAATTATGTGGAAATATGAAAAAAAATTACAATTTCCAATAGATATAAAAAGAAAAGATTTGAAAATGGCAAAAAATATCATTACACAATTAGGTGGTCCAAATGGAGAACTAGGAGCATCATTAAGATATTTAAATCAAAGATATACTATGCCAGATAACAAAGGCAAAGCATTACTTACAGATATTGCAACAGAAGAATTAGGACATGCAGAAATGATTTCAACAATGATATACCAATTAACTAAAGGAGCATCACTTGAAGAAATAAAGGAAGCAGGACTAGAAGGAATGTATACAGAACACGGATATGCAATATATCCATCTGATGCTAATGGAGTCCCTTTTTCTGCAATGACTTTTGCAGTAACAGGAGATCCCCTTGCTGATTTATCAGAAGATATGGCAGCAGAACAAAAAGCAAGAGCTACATACGAAAATTTAATAAATCTTACAAATGATCCAGATTTATTAGCCCCACTATCTTTTTTAAGACAAAGAGAAGTAGTTCACTATCAAAGATTCAAAGAATTATTCGATGAATATGTTGAAAAAGGCTTACAATAATTTTTTTACAATAATTTTTTTA
>CALVIA010000035.1 GCA_944329255.1 uncultured Bacilli bacterium | reverse complement strand
TGAAAAATAAAAAAGCATTTACATTAGTAGAACTTTTAGCTGTGATAGTAATATTAGCAGTAATATTAGTAATAGCAGTACCACAAGTATTAGATGCAATTGATTCAGCAAAAGTAGGGAGTTTAGAATCATCAGCTAAATTAATAGCAAATTCAGCAGAAAAGAAATATGCAGAATTTTTAGCATTAGGAAAAGATACAAGTACAATAAAATGTAATGATGTATCAAAATTAAATGATAAAGATTATGGAATGTGTACAATATCTTTTGATGAAAATGGAAAAGCAACAATTTCAATAAAAGGGAAAGATGATGGCAAATTTGAAGGATTACAATGCAGTGGAACAAAAGAGAATATGATATGTGGAGATATACCACCTTTGCCTGTTGTTAATTGTTCATTTATACCAAGTGATGAAAATTTAATTGAAACAATGAAAGTATATACAGTAAAAGATTATGATGCATGTATGACATATTTAAAATCACCTATTCCTGAAGAAGAATTAACAGATGAAATACTGAATCAAGTGGATAGTATATGTAAAGGAAATGGAATACCAGAAGCAGGTATTACTACAAGCGATATTTTTAAAAATATGATATCTGGATCAACGGAGATAGAACAAGAATTAATAGATTTAAATGTAATAAATGTAGAAGAAATAGATGTGTATGAATATGTAAATGGACAATATACATATAGGTATATGAAAGAATATGGAGGAGACGATTGGTATACAACTGGTAATGATGGATGGGGAGTGACTCTAACGGATAAAGAATCAACTGATCCAGTAGTAAGTGACGTATGTACATATATAAATGGTAAACCTATTGTATCAATGAGCGGTATGTTTGCCAATAGTAATGCAACATTGGTTGATTTAAGTAGTTTTAATACAAGTAATGTAACAAATATGAGGGGTATGTTTTCTGATAGTGCAGCAACAAGTCTAGATTTAAGTAATTTCGATACAAGTAATGTAAAATATATGGAAAGTATGTTTTCTGGTAGTGTAGCAACAAGTATAGATTTCAGTAGTTTTAATACAAGTAATGTAACAAATATGAGCTATATGTTTTATAATAGTAAAGCAACAAGTCTAGATTTAAGTAATTTCGATACAAGTAATGTAAAATATATGGAAAGTATGTTTTCTGGTAGTGTAGCAACAAGTATAGATTTCAGTAGTTTTAATACAAGTAATGTAACAAATATGAGCTATATGTTTTATAATAGTAAAGCAACAAGTATAGATTTAAGTAGTTTTGATACAAGTAATGTAACAAATATGAGGGGTATGTTTTCTGATAGTGCAGCAACAAGTTTAGATTTAAGTAGTTTTGATACAAGTAATGTAACGAATATGGGTTTTATGTTTAATGGAAGTGCAGCAACAAGTTTAGATCTAAGTAGTTTTGATACAAGTAATGTAACAGATATGGGAAGTATGTTTGCAGGAAGTGCAGCAACAAGTTTAGATCTAAGTAGTTTTGATACAAGTAATGTAACATACATGTGGAGTATGTTTGCAGGAAGTGCAGCAACTACTGGATATGCAAGAACACAAACTGATGCTGATAAATTTAATTCATCAAGTAACAAACCAAGTACTCTTACTTTTGTTGTAAAAGGAAGTTAGATTAGGATAATACTTTTAAGTATTATCTTTTTTGTAATAAATATATTAGTTTTAGACATAATTTTTTAGCACTTAATATTGACAAGTGCTAAAATATGAGTATAATTATATTTGTGAGGTGATAATATGTATGGAAGAGAACAAGATGAAAAAGAGAATGTTTTAGAGAAGTATGGTAGAAATATCGTTCTTGATGCTAAGGCAGGTAAAATAGATCCTGTTATAGGTAGAGATGAGGAAATACGTAGTATTACTAGGGTTTTATCAAGAAGAAGTAAAAATAACCCTGTTTTAATTGGGGAACCTGGTGTTGGTAAAACAGCAATAGTTGAGGGACTTGCTTTAAGAATTGTTAAAGGTGATGTCCCTAATAGCTTAAAAAATAAAATTATATGGGAACTTGATATGGCATCTTTAGTTGCTGGTGCTAAATATAGAGGTGAATTTGAAGAAAGACTTAAAAATGTTTTAAATGAAGTTAAAAAAAGTGATGGAAATATTATTATGTTTATTGATGAACTTCATTTAATTGTAGGTACTGGTGCTACTGAAGGTGCAATGGATACATCTAATATTTTAAAGCCAATGCTTGCTCGTGGTGAAATTCATGTAATTGGTGCTACTACTTTGAATGAGTA
Organism: uncultured Bacilli bacterium; assembly: GCA_944329255.1. GTDB lineage: Bacteria > Bacillota_I > Bacilli_A > RF39 > UBA660 > CAG-1193. Next base: position 7,652 of record CALVIA010000035.1, on the reverse strand, counting down.
TCGTAAATATATTGAAAAAGATGGTGCTCTTGAAAGAAGATTTCAAAAAGTAAAGGTTAGTGAACCCAATGTTATGGATACTATAACAATTTTAAGGGGACTAAAAGAAAGATTTGAGATACATCATGGTGTTACAATTTTGGATAAGGCTCTTGTTTCTGCTGCTACTTTATCTAATAGATATATAACAGATAGGTATTTACCTGATAAAGCTATTGATTTAGTTGATGAAGCATGTGCAACAATTCGTGTACAAATGGATTCTGTTCCAGTTGAACTTGATAATTTAACACATGATATTATGAGACTTGAAATTGAAAAAGAAGCAATAAAGAAAGAAAAAGATGATATATCTAAAAAAAGAAAAGAGGATATTGATAATAAATTAGTTTTATTAAAACAAAAGGAAAAAGAATTAACAGAAGCATGGAATAATGAAAAAAATATTAATGATAAAATAAAGAATAAAAAGGGTGAAATTGAGAAGGCGAAATTTGAACTTGAAAAGGCTGAAAATAGCTATGATTTAGAGCGTGCTGCTGTATTAAGACATGGAGATATTCCAAGACTTGAAAAAGAGTTAGAGGAATTAAATAATCTTGAAAAAAATAAAATATTAAGTGATACAGTAACTAGTGATGATATTGCTAAAATTATTGCTAGATGGACAAATATTCCTGTTGCTAAGTTAATTAGTAGTGAAAAAGAAAAACTTCTTAATTTAGAAGAAAATATGAAAAAAAGGGTAATAGGGCAAGATAATGCAATTAAGCTTGTTAGTGATGCTATATTAAAGTCTAGAAGTGGTATAAAAGATCCTAATCGTCCTATTGCTTCATTCTTGTTTTTAGGGCCTACTGGAGTAGGAAAAACAGAAGTTGCAAGAACATTAGCATATGAACTTTTTGATGATGAAAGACATATGGTTAGAATTGATATGAGTGAGTATATGGAAAAATATAGTGTTAGTCGTTTAATTGGTTCTCCTCCTGGATATGTTGGATATGAAGAGGGAGGACAATTAACAGAAGCTGTTAGAAGAAATCCATATAGTATTGTTTTATTTGATGAAATAGAAAAAGCTCATTCTGATGTTTTAAATTTACTTCTTCAAATATTGGATGATGGTAGATGTACAGATTCTAATGGTAGAACTGTTGATTTTAAAAATACTATTATTATTATGACTTCTAATTTGGGAAGTGATAAAATATTAGATGGTAATACTAATTTAGTTATGGATGAAGTTAAAAATTCATTCCGTCCTGAATTTATTAATCGTATTGATGAAATAATAATATTTAATACTTTAAGTAAAGATGCAATTAATAAAATATTAGATAAAATTATTTTTGAAATAGAAAATAGATTAAAGGATATAAATGTTAAATTATCAATAACTGATAATGCAAGAAAAGAATTAATTGATGCTGGATATGATATAAATTATGGTGCAAGACCATTAAAAAGAATTGTAAGTAAAACAATTGAAACAATCTTAGCAAAACAAATTATTAATGGGGATGTACATGTTAATGATAACTTAATAATTGATTATGACACAGATTTTATCATAAGAAAAAAAGATAAGTAATTATCTTTTTTTTGTAAATTATTGTAAAAATTTTTTTGATTTATTTATAAGGTTTTTTACTATTGCTATAATAATATTGGTGATATTATGAAAAAAACTAAATTAGTTTATACAATTTCTCAGTATGAAAATGATGAAGATATTATAAGAAAATTAATATTATCTGGCATTAATGTAATAGGTATTAATTTATTATTTAGTAACTATGAATTATGTGAATCAGTTGTAAAAAAGGTAAGAAAAATAAATAAAGAATTAAATACTAATGTAGGAATTTTATTTGAAACTAAAGGTTCTAATATTATGATAAGAACATTTAGTGATAGAGGAATTTTATTAAATTTAGATGATATTATTACTTTAACTCCGGATAAAAATAATATTGGAGAAAATAGGTTTAATATTTCATTTAAAAAATTGTCATTTGATTTAGATATTGATACTATTATTTTATTAGATTACGGTAAAATTAAATTAAAAGTTGTAGAAATAAATAATGCGGATATAAAATGTGTTGTTTTAAAAGGGGGTCTTTTATTTGATAATAGAATTTTAACTGTACCAAATGAAAAAATAAGTATTGATTATTTATCTGTTGATGAAAAAAAAGATATTATGTTTGCATCTAAATTAAAAGTTGATTTTATTGCTCTTTCATGTTTAAGAAATGCTAATGATATTTTAGATGTTAATGATATTTTAATTGGAGAAAAAAATGAATTTACTGAAATAATAGCAAAAATTGAAAATAGTAATGCATTAGATGATATTGATAATATTATAAAAGTTTGTGATGGAATAATTGTTTGTAGGGACGAACTTTCAAGTCAGGTTTTATATGGACAAATGCCAATAATTCAGAAAGAAATTGTAAAGAAAGCAAAGGAAAAAAATAAAAAATGTATAATAACTTATAATAAATTGTTAAATAATTATAATAATGATTTTATCTCTAATTTAAATATTTATGATATTTCTAATTCTATTATTGATGGAATCGATGCAATTTTTTTAAAAAATTGTATATCCGATGATAATAATGTCTTAGAAACTATTGATTATATTGTAAAAGTTATATGTGAAACTGAAAATAAGTTAGATTATAATAAAATGTTATTAGATATGTATGACGAAAAAATATATGATTCAACAAGTATTCTTGCTTATTCATCTGTAGAAATTTCTAATTTATTAAAAGCAAAAGCAATTTTTGTTTCATCAACTTCTGGATATACTTCTAGGAAGATTAGTCATTTTAGGCCAATGTGTCCAATTGTTGTTGTTACTCCTTATAAAGAGGTTGCAACAAGTTTATCACTTAATTGGGGAGTAGTATCTATTGTCGAACCTAAATTTGATAGTTTGGATTTTGTGGTTGATATTGCAAAAAGACAAACGAAAAAAATGCTTAATTTACATGATGAAGATGTTATAGTTGTTACTGGAAGTCTTTCAAATAAAAAAAGTAGAGGAAGTAATTTCTTAAAAATTGAAAAAATATAAAACCTAGTCAAAAAATGACTAGGTTTTTATATAGTTCTTATACCTTCAATATTATAAGTAATTTTATCAGTAAATAAAATTCCATTTAAATGATCTAATTCATGTTGAAATGCTATTGCAAGTTCTTCTCTTGCTCGTATTTCTATTTCATTTCCATCTATATCATAAGCCCTTAGTTTAATTCTTGCATATCTTTTTACATATCCATCTGTTTCTCTATTTACACTTAAGCATCCTTCACCTGCATCTGCGCAAATCATTTCTTCTGAATGACTTACCATTTTAGGATTTATTAAAATATATGTATCAAATTTTTGTTCTGTATCTTCTTCTGTTGTTATTTCATGAACTACTACAAAATATCTTTTTTTAATTCCCAATTGTATAGCAGCAAGTCCCATTCCAGGTCTTAAATTATATTTTTCAGATAATTCCTCAATTTGACTATCATGTAAATATTTAATCATATCATTTATATTTTTTTTATCTTTTTCATCTAACGGAAATGTAACTTCTTTGCTTATTTCTCTTAATCTTTTATCTTTTTCATCTAATATATCTTTCATTTTAATCATAAAATCACCAACAGCATTATTCTACCACATTATTAGAAAAAAGGAAATATTTTTCCTTTTTAATTACCTATAATTCTTGCTCCTATGACAATTACTAATAGGATAAATAATACTAATACAATAGCAGATCCACTACCAATTCCTCCGTATCCATATGCTGGATATGGTTGATATTGCCCTTGATAACCACAACATGGTGATCCATAACTATATCCACTATTATATCCATAATAATACATAATACACCCTCCTTTTCTATTTCTAATATAATTTATTATAAAAGTTTGTAAATTGTTATATTAATAACCTAAAAAAAATAACAATTTTATTAAAATATGTTATTATTAATATATAAGGAGAATATAGTATATGATAAATTATTTAAGAAAAATAGATAAATCCTTGTTTTTTTTAACTTTATTTATGTTTATTTTTGGCCTTTTGATGATTTTTAGTGCATCTTATGTTAAAGCAATTACAACTTTAGATAATGCTTATTATTATTTAATTAGACAATCTCTTATATTAGTTGTATGTTTTTTTGTGTTTATCTTTACTATAATGATTCCAACTAAATTATATCAAAAGCATTATAAAAATATTTTATTTATAGCAATTATATTATTAATATCTTTGTTTTTCTTTGGTATAACAGTTAATGGTTCAAAAAGCTGGCTTCCTTTTCCTGTTTTTAATTTTCAACCTAGTGAATTTGCTAAGATAGCATTAATTATTTATATGGCTTATTATTATGATAAAAATAAAAATAATAAAGATGATTATAAAATAGTTTTAAAACCATTTATATATGTTGTAGCAGTTTTTTTATTAGTAGCTAGTCAACCAGATTTAGGAAGTGCAATTATTATTTTTTCAACGTGTTTTGCAGTTTTATTCGGGGTTCCTTTAATGCCTGTTGCAAAAAAGAAAACAATGAAAATAATTTTTATAACAATTTTGTTTGGTTCTATTCTTGTAATTTTTCTTTTATTAAGTGGAAAAAGTGGTTTATATAGTTATCAATTACAAAGATTTAATTTTTTAAACCCTTGTTCAAGATACACTGAAGTTGGAACTGGATATCAGATTTGCAATTCTTATATTGCAATAAATAATGGAGGATTATTTGGTGTTGGAATTGGAAATAGTACTCAAAAATATTTATATTTACCTGAATCTTATACTGATTTTATATTTCCAGTTATAGTTGAGGAATTGGGTTTAATAACTGGATTTATAATTTTATTTATTTATTTTATTATTATTTTCAAAATAATTTTTATTGCAAAGAATTGTTATACATTATCACATGGTTTGATATGTTATGGAGTAGCAGCATATATATTTGTGCATGTATTTATAAATTTAGTTGGTGTTCTTGGACTACTTCCGTTAACTGGTGTACCACTTCCATTTTTATCTTATGGAGGAAGTTATGCTTTATGTTTAACTTTTGCATTATCTATTGTTCAAAGAATAAATATTGAAACAAGAATATATAGACAAGAAGAAAAATTAAAAAATAAAATACGAGAAATTTAAAGGAAAAATAATTAATTATTAGAAATAATCTTTTAGGAGGTTATTTTTTTATGACAAAAGATATTTTAAAATATTGGTATGTATTTGTTTTTTTATTGTTAATTTCAATATTTTTTATTTTTAATGAATTTATTAATAATAAAAATAATGATGTTATTGATAATGCTTTAGAAGAAATAAATAAAGTAGAAGAGAAGGACTCTTTAGAAAATATTAATGTAGAAATACAAAAATATTATGTTGATATTAAGGGTGAAGTTAAAAATCCTGGAGTATATGAAATTGATAGTGATAAAAGAGTAATTGATGTAGTTTTATTAGCAGGGGGATTTACTAAAAATGCTGATACTTCTTTACTTAATTTAAGCAAAAAAATAATAGATGAAATGAATATTAAAATATATTCTAAAGAAGAGGTAAAAAAATTAGAAGAAAAAATTAATTCTGAAAATAAAATTATAAATGAATTAGAAAATAATTGTATTTGTAAAGATGTAAATGTGACATGTGAAGTAAATAATGATGCATTAATAGATGAAGATAAAAGTGATTCAAATAATCAGAAAGAAAATAATCTTATAAATATAAATACTGCATCATATGAAATTTTACTTACTATACCAGGAATAGGAGATGCTAAAGCAACAAGTATTATTGAATATAGAAAATCAAATACTTTTAACACTATTGAAGATATAAAAAATGTATCAGGAATAGGAGATTCTATATTTGAAAGTATTAAACAATATATTACGGTTTAAATATTTTTTAATATTAATAATATGTTTTTTGATTTCTTTATGTACAAAAGTGGATAATAGTATATTTAGTAATGAAAAAGAAATATATGGATATATTATGGATTATTATGTTCTTGGCAACAAACTATCGTTAACATTAATGTCAAAAGAAAAAGTTTTATGTAGTTATTATTTTGATACATTATTAGAGAAAAATGAATTTTTAGAAAAAATTAAATTAGGAGATTACGTTTTACTAACTGGTAATTTAAAAGAACCTAATGAAAACACAATTTTTAATTTATTTAATTATAAAAACTATTTAAAAAATGAGAATATATTTTATTTATTTGAAATTGATAAAATAAACTTCATCAAAAGAAATGATAAAATAAGATATAAAATAAAAAATTATATTATTTCTTTAATAGAAAATAATGCTAATAAAGAATATTTATATACATTTGTTTTAGGTAATAATAAATATCTTAATAATGATATAAAAGAAAGTTATAGAAAAAATGGAATTAGTCATTTATTTGCTATATCAGGAATGCACGTTTCTTTACTTTCATTGATTATTTTAAAAATTTTGGATAAATTTAAATTTAAACATTTCATAGTACTTTTAATTATTATATTTTATATGTTTCTTACTAATTTTCAACCCTCTATTATAAGAGCAGGAATAATGTATGTATTAATCTATATAAATAAATTATTTAAATTAAAAATAAACAATATTAATTTAATGATTTTATTATTGTCAATTTCTTTGTTAATAGATAATAAAATCATATATAAAATAGGATTTCAATATTCCTATTTGATTTCTTTTAGTTTAATATTAACAAATAATAGAATAAAAAAATCAAATTATAAATTATTGTTTATATCTTTTATAGCATTTTTAGTATCACTTCCAATTACAATTAATAATTTTTACGAAATAAATTTACTAAGTATTTTTTTAAATATTATTTTTGTTCCAATTATTTCTACTTTTATATTTCCACTTAGTATTTTAAGTATTTTTTTACCAATTGATAACTATTTAAAAATATTTATTACAATTTTTGAAAACACATCTTTATTTTTTTCTAAAGTAAATTTTTTTGTTTTAATTTTAGAAAAAATGAATTTATTATTATTTTTAATATATTTAATATTAATTATTTATATTATAAAAGGAATTGTAAAATTTAAATATATTAGAATTTTATTTATTTTTATTTTGTTATTCATACATAATAATATAAATTATTTGGATTCAAATTTTAAGGTAACATTTATTGATGTTGGACAGGGAGATAGTATTTTAATAAAAATGCCAAATAATAAATCAAATATTTTAATTGATACTGGTGGAGTACAAAATTATATAAAAGAAGATTGGATGAAAAAAGATGAAACTAATTACATAAGTAATAATATTGTTAATTATTTAAAATCAATTGGTATAAAAAAGTTAGATTATTTAATTATTACTCACGGAGACTATGATCATATGGGGGAAGCGATTAATTTGGTAGAGAATTTTAAAGTAGAGAAAGTAATATTTAATTGTGGTGAGTTTAATGAACTAGAACAAGAACTAATAAAAGTATTGGATAAAAAGAAGATACCATATTATTCTTGTGTTAAAGAATTAAATGTTGATAATAACAAACTATACTCTTTAAATAATAAAGATTATGG